>CBFCZE010000087.1:0-12130 GCA_965602655.1 uncultured bacterium | reverse complement strand
GCCAGTATCACCAGAATTGCCAGAATTGACTCCAGAAGCATCCCGCCATATCCAATTATCTTTGCCTGCGGCTCGGACTTCAGTTGCTTTGACGACGTCCCACCCGCCACCAGAGCATGAAACCCGGATATGGCGCCACAGGCGATAGTAATAAACAGAATCGGCCAGACCGGCCCCAACTGAGTATTACCCTCGGCCAGATTAAAAGCCGGCATTTCGATTGAAATGCCTTTTAAACCGCCAATAATAACCGCCGTCATTATCGCGGCCAGACCGGCATAGAGAATCTGAACATTAATAAAATCGCGTGGTTGTAATACAAACCAAACCGGAAGCCCGGCCGCAACTAATACATAAACCGAGATAATTATCATCCAGGTTATACCTGGCAGGTTAACCGGAAGTAGAAAACCGACCAATATTGAAACAAAACAAACAACCGCCGCCAGAACGAACGAGATACTCGTTTTAAGCGATCTTTTAAATATTAAAAATCCAAGCAAAGGCGATAAGAGAGTGATTATTATAACCGACGTTGATGCTATCCCGCCGATTACACCCATTTGCTGACCATCGACAACTTTGGTTCGAAGAAGAGTCTGTCCGGCGTCCAATCCAAGTTTTTCTATCGGCCAGATTGATGTTAGTGAAACGGCCGTCAATGATAAAAAGGCCGATGTCACCAAAAGAAGCATTATTGAAGTAAAGACTATAAACATCAGAAAACCGGAATCACCCATCGCTTTTCGGGCAACCTCGGAAATTGAATTCCCGTTCTCCCGAATCGAGGCAAACAGCGCTGAAAAATCATGCACTGCCCCAAAAAAGATGCCACCGATGACAATCCAGAGCCAGGCGGGGCCAACTCCATAAAGAATCCCCAGCGTCGGTCCAATAATCGGTCCGGCTCCGGCTATTGTCGCGTAATGATGCGCAAACAGAACCGGCAGACGAGTCGGCACAAAGTCAACACCATCATTTTTTCCTACTGCAGGCGTTTTTCTCTCAGGATTTATTCCAAATTTGGAGGATATGTAACTGGCGTAATAGCGATAAGCAATTCCAAAACAGATCAACGCCAGAATTAATAACCAGAGAATATTCATAGTAATTTTTTATTGCACATTATTTTATATTTATACATAATACGACAGGGAAAGGAAACGGGCAAGCGCCAATTTTGCCATATTACCGGCAACTCTTATACCTGCTTGCCGTATGTATAAATAAAGGTAAATGCTATGAAAAAAACGGCAATTAACCATAGTCTAATCAGATGGTGCATCTTATTATTAATATGCGGGTTTGCACCTGAATTGATATTGGCCTCCGAATTTCTTAGCGGTGACGATATATCAATATCACGAGATGAAGTAATAAAAGATGACCTCTACATAATGGGTAATTATTCAGAAGTTCGAGGAACGATTGAGGGTGATCTCTCTGCATTTTGCTATGATTTCTCATCAAATGGTACTATCGAGGGTAATACCAATCTGTTTGCCTATAACATTGATTATATTGGGAAAATCGGCCGAAGCGCCCGGCTGTTCGGCTATAAAATTCGTCTGAATGGTCCTGTAAATGGTAACGTGCTGGCTTTCGCCAAAGATTTCAAGCTCGGCGCAAAATCTTACATTGGACGAGATCTTACCTACTCAGTTGATAATATGAGAATCGATGGTATTGTTGTTGGCAATATTGATGGCACCAGCTCAAAAACTGTAATCTCCGGCAGAATCGACGGTGATATTTGTATTGAAACAGATCAGCTTATTATTACATCACCGACAACCATAAAAGGTGAGTTATGTTACACCTCACCCAACGAGGCTATTATAGATCAAGGTGTAATTATTGAAGATGAAATAATCTGGAATGAAAAAACAACCCAGACTGGCGGTGATATCACATTGGCCGATGATGTTTCCTTTGTTCTTAATTTTATTCTTTTTCTGGCGGCCTTGCTAACCGGATTCGTATTTATTTTATTATTTAGAAATCATATCGACAGATCGGTGGAACAGCTCAAGATAAATTTCTGGCATAGTTTTGCCATCGGCTGCCTGTCATTTCTTGGTCTTACTTTCGGTGCGATCATTCCGGCAGTACTAGTAATCGGTATCCCTGTTTCGATAATGATGTTTATTCTCGGTATGATATTATTTTATATTGGAAAAATCTATGTTGGAATTGCCTTGGCCCGTTACCTTTTTAGTTTGATTAATAAAAAGGCCAGACTACCCATCGGGATAGAACTGATAATAGGCCTTATTCTTCTGACCGTTCTTTTTGGACTACCGATTATCGGCTGGGTGATTTATATCGCCACATTCCTTCTGGGAACCGGGGCGGCCATAAATGGATGTATTGCAATCAGTCGAAACAGCAAAGCAATGTTGCCGACTCCCACAGCCTAAGAACAAATCGGATACTGTTTAATATCCTGATACCGATCCATCTTTACGCGGATCAGCGGCGCCTGTTATCATACCGTCTTCGTTTATTGATATTATCATCAGCTCTGAATACTGACTTCGTTCTTTGATATTATGCCCTTTAGCTATTAAATCCTGCTTGATATTAATATCAAAACCGCCCTCTTCGAAATACAGAGTATCCGGCAGCCATTGATGATGAAATCGCGGCATATTTACAATCTGTTTCAAATTCAGACCAAAGCGGCTGTAATTTATTAGAGCCTGAGCTACCGTCGTTATTATTTTTGATCCGCCGGGTGAGCCCAGCGCCAAAACCGGTCTGCCGTTTTTTAATATAATTGTCGGCGACATCGATGATAGCATTCTTTTACCCGAAACTATTTTATTGGCCTGACCGCCTGTCAAACCATAAATATTGGCTATTCCCGGCTTAATTGAGAAATCATCCATCTCGTTATTCAAAAGAAAGCCGGCGCCACCAACAACCAGCTTGGAACCATATTTTGTATTTAATGTATATGTCAAACTAACCAGATTGCCAAACTTATCTGCAATTGAAAAATGAGTGGTAGATTCCGATTCTAAAAAATTCTGCGGAATCCCCGATTCAATTTCTCGTGATATACCGGCCCGACTCTTATCAATTAGCTCACGACGAGCATCCCAAAAATCCGGTGACAACATAACCTCAACCGGATTACTTACAAAATCAGGATCACCCAGATGAATCGCTCGTTCGGCATACGCCAGACGACAGGCTTCGGCAAAAATATGGATATATTTCGGTGATTTGGGCGCAAAAGTAGAAAAATCAATTGGTTCCAATAATCCCAAAATCATTCCCAGTAAAATCCCCCCTGACGATGGCGGCGGCATTGAATAAATATCCAGAGAATCAAAACTAAAATTGACAGGTTTTCTCCAAACCGGCCGATAAGAGCTTAAATCGTCATAACTAATCAAGCCGTTATATTTTTCCATCGTTTCGACTATCAAATCGGCCGTTTTACCGGAATAAAATCCCTTTAAGCTATCCAGAGCAATTCTTTGAATTGAGGCCGCCAGATTTTTTTGTATAAATCTGGCACCGATTTTAAGACCGGATCGGCCGGGGGAAAAGACCGCTTTGGTTTCAGGAAAATGCTGGAGACTATCGGCATATGTAATCAGCGAATTGACCAGATATTGATCAAGAATAAAGCCTGTATCAGCCAGTTTCAGCGATGGTTGAAGAAGTTGATACCAATCCAGACTGCCGTATTTTTCCCATAAGGAGTAAAGACCAGCCACCGTACCGGGAACCCCAACCGCGAGCGAACCTAACAAAGAGCTATTTTCTATAACAAAACCGTTTGAATCTAAAAACATATCGACGGTCGCCCTGACCGGAGCCTTTTCCCTGAAATCAAGAGCGTAAACTTCGCCGGCTCTGGCATCATAAGTCAATGCAAACCCACCACCGCCAATATTTCCCGCTTCGGGATAAGTCACAGCAAGTGCAAAGCCGACTCCGACAGCCGCATCAAAGGCGTTCCCGCCCTGTTTTAATATAGCCAGGCCAATCTCTGAGGCAATTGGAGACGATGTTACGACAACACCATTCTCATAAAAAGTTTCAACTGTTAATGATCCGCAAGATCCAAAAAAGAGAGCCAATATTAACAAGATAATTAATATGCCAAAACATTTATACATATCTCTCCCCTGCAATATTTGAGCAACTATATTGTGCTTTTTTTGACTTGAAATTAATTTTTCTCAATAAGAAACATCCGGCCGTCGGGGAAATTGATCTCCAGAGAAATTCCTTTTCTCAGGTTGTCAGAAGTTACCTTCAGAGGTTCGACCTCTTCTTCATTGGCAAAAAGGTCTGTTATCTTAACGCGGGCTGAGGCAATTCCGACTTTTCTCAAATCGATCCTGACAATCACCTCACGGCTTGATGTGTTCGCAATCGATGATAACTCTCCCGGGGGCGGCGCCACCATATACAATACAATCCGTTTATCGACCTTGTTTATAACCATATCGACGGAAGTATCTGAACAATACATAAATGGCGATATACCGCAATTGGCCAGAAGCTCTTCAAAATGGGTCATCTTATTATGATCACCTTCTGAGGCAATATCAAAGGAGAAGAAATACAAGGTACCTCTAAATCTTGAGGAAGCTACCCCTATCGATTTCTTCTTAATAGTCGCCAGTTTTTTAATCTTGTTGTCGGTCGTGAGAATATGGCCGAATATTCTGGCGATAAATTGTCCGCTCTTATGCTTGACAATATCAATATCAGGTCCCAGCGATGTTTTAATTCTCGTCTGACGGCTAAGATCCTGGCAGTTCCCAAATTTATCATCATATTTGGGCATCAAGCCGCACAGGACAACATTTATCCCCGCTTTAAGCATTTCCAGAATAGCCCCTTGCATCTTTTCAGACATAAACTCCGCCGATGGCATAAATACCAGTTTGTATTTTTTCAGCTCATCAATATCCAGATTCTCTCTGATATCATAGTCAATTTTAAGCCGTAACAAATCACGGCAAATGCCGTTAATGCAATTACCCATTAACTGACTTATATAGCCAAACTGTTTGGCGCTATCAAATAATCCCATGCGCTGATATGCACGATTTCCAATAACGCAAACCTTTTTTATCCCCTCCAATTCATTTAATTTGATATTCAAAACGGCGGCATTAAACCTTTTAATAACCTCATATCCACTGGTGATTGTTCCATCCACCGCCAGAGGTGATCCCTGCCAGTGATCCCTGTTAACGAACATATAATGATTAAAACCTTTGAAACCGCTGGCCAGTCCGGCCGTCAAATAAAATCGACGAAGTCCATCAGGATACTCACTGTCTTCAGGCAAAACATAAGCCTCGGTCGACGGCATCCCGGAAACAAACGAGGCCCCCCAGGCAAATTTATGCTCCCCATGTAAGTAACGACCCTTCTGGGCAATATCAAAATATGTTCCCTGCGGGAAAATATTCGCGCCCATTAGAACATCTTGCTCGGATGAAAACAGGTCAGTCGATGGCAATAAATCGTTGTTTTCAAAATGCAGTGACCTGAAAAATAACGGTTCAACCGTATATGATCTTATAATTTCCTCAATGGTAGATAAATAGGCTTTCAGCATCAACTCTCGGAAGCGCATCCAGTCAAAAACCTTGGTCAAATTTTTCAGTTCCAGATCGGCGAATTCTCGTGGCGGATCGATTGATTCAAAATCACTGTTTTTCTCGCGATAGGCCTTATTTAATTTCTTAATATCATCATATCGGGAAGCCAAAAAACCGGGAAAATACTTGGATAAAACAGCCTGATTATAATCGGCTGAATCCGGCCTGGAATTTCCGGCAAATGATGTCTCAAAATCAATCTCAACCAAAAATACCGGTCCCCGAGGGTAAATATAATTCTTGGTTGTCTCCACAAAGGTTTTAAAATAATTTCTGAGATAATGCAAAAAATGCGGATGAAGATAACTCGGCAAATAACCGCTTTCGACGCCGTAGTCATCGGGAAGCTTTATCTCCTGCCCCTTGGCATCGCGCGCCAATATTTTTATATCATTAAACAAAAAATTCGGAAGCCCGCCGTTGGGCCACTGCGCATTTATTCTTGGCCCCGGTCTTAAAATCACCTTAAATCTAAATTCTCTTGCCAATTCCAAAAATACAATTAAATCTTTGCGAGAATCATTATATCCGGTAAAATCAATATCCTTGTTCCTATCCTGATGCAGGTTCCACGGCACCGAGGTTGAAATAATTCGAAATCCGGCTTTTCTTATTCTCTCAAAACAAATTGACCAATATTTTTTATCGACTCTGAAATAATGCAATTCGACCGCGAATGGATAATATACTTCTTTGCCAATCGTAAACTTATTTTCATCTATACCTAACATATAACAACCTGTATATCAACGAGTTATAAAACTTAAGGGATTCATACTCACTATTTATCTTAAGCAAAATAGCACTTCAAGTCAACATTTATTATTTATATATCCTATAATTCTTTAACCATGGCTAAAATCGTGTATTTTAGTTCCTGTATCTTAATGTTACACATTGTATTATTTGTGAAGAAAAAGTTATTTAGATGCCAGACAACGCAAGAATATTCTATTGCTATGGTAACTATTTATACATTAATGATTTATCGGTGATCTCAATAGAATATAATAACTATTTGTAAGTCAAAGCCAACAAGCAAAATAAAAGCCCCTTGCAATTAATGCAAGGGGCTAAAAAAGAAATAATTTACTATTTACTTCAGAAGCATTAATTTCTTGGTATCCTGAAAATTATCCGCACTCATACGATAGAAATAAATGCCTGAGGCGGCAGCAGAACCATTATCGTTAATTCCGTTCCAATCTACCGAATATCTTCCGGCCGGATATTCGGTATCGGCCAGAGTTTTAATCTTTTGACCAAGAACATTGAAAATATCTATTCTCACCTGAGACTGTTTTGGAAGTGCAAAATTGAATGTGGTATTCGGGTTGAAGGGATTAGGATAATTCTGTTCAAGCCTAAAACTCTGAGGAAGAACGTCATTTTCCGAACCAATCTGCTTCACATCAGTATGTACAAGATTCGTAATAGTCCAGCAGTAGGAACCGTTAAAACTGGCCGGCATATATGGCGCGGAAAACATCCAATCCCAATCTTCAACGCCTCCGGATTGAGCGCTACCGATTGAATCGATACAAAATTCACCGGTTGTGCCGGTAGTAGAATAATCAACCTGAATATTAAATCTAATATATGCCTCAGAACCCAGACCTTGTGGAATACCGGTGATCCCAATTGGGGTAAAATTGACGTAGTCAGGCAAAGTACCATCCATATATATGGCTCCATCTACATGCGTAGATAATGGCATATAATCGTCAAAACTATTTATATACTCGACACTTGGCATTTCTACATCACCGTCAACATCGACATGCGTAATATTTTCAATACTGCCATCCGGGCTGGAAAATCCAAAAGATATACCAAAACCGACTACATCTTCGCCAGTATCATTGTTCATATAGACATCAATGGTAAAAGGCGATGAGCCGTCGATCTCGCCGCCGGTAGCTTGCGGGGAAGCGGCTGTAATCGGGAAACCGGCGCCGATCGCCTGTCCGGCAAGTAGAAATGCGGCCATTGTTGTGATTAAAATAATCCCATTACGTTTCATTTAAAACTCCTATTTTGAAATTATTAACTTTTATTCCATAGTTAATTCTTAAACAACCAACAGGACAAAATTACAGCCGAAATAGTTACACAATTACCATAGGCTGCCAATTTTTGTCACAATCTAGTAATAGTTATCTATAATATCTAATGACACCTCCTTAAGAAAGTATAGCACATTAGCTTTTATTACACAATCTGTATAATTATACGTTTATGGCGGGTTAATGTCAAACAAAAAAACACTAAAAAACAAGGCCCGGTCATATTCAATCGGGCCCAATATTATGGATTACAGATGTCCGGGCCGTCTTTATATTTATAATTTATAAAAGCTACCACATCGTAAATATCAATTTCGCCGTCTGAATTAAAATCGGCGGCCATAACCGGTTCGGGGGGGGGACCATTTTTAAACTTGTAATTGATTAAATAGACAACATCAAGAACATTTACTTTAAGATCTTTATCCAAATCGCCGCAGATTTCATCCTTAACAAAAATTTTACCGCTGATAAAATCAGGATAATAAGCCCCGTAAAGCGATATCAATCGCAAAGGCCCATTTAAAGTGAGGGTATCGAATGAAAAAATAGTCCCATCGGGTACGGAAGAATCAATTCTAAGTCTAAGGTTCATCAAAATTCCCGCCCCTGGCTGTAAATATTCCGAACCGCCACTAAGACTAGTTGACATAGAAACGCCATATCTATTGGTTATATGATCATAAGGCAAAATGGATACTTTTTCAAAATATTCAGAAAGGGTTCCCTCAACCGAAACCGAAATCAGCTTTATTTTTTGATAGCCAATTATTTCGCCATTCATCTTGATCCGGAAGGGAATATACATCCCCTTATTTATAAATTGATTATGAATATAAACCGGCATGGCGATCACCTGATATGTTGATGAGGTTGGAATTCTGATAGAATCAAATGCAATCGTATCGGCAGTTACCATAACCAAATTTCTTAATAACTCAGAAGTAGTCCCTTTGGGCTCATTTACGGTCAAGGTTACAGAATACAATCCAAAATCATCGTAAGTATATGTTGGATTTTGAATTACCGAACTACCTCCGTCACCGAAATCCCAACTCCAAGAAAATGGGTTATTTGGTGATAAATCGGTAAAATCTACTTCAAGTGGAGCCGGGCCAACCAATTCCGGTCCGGCCTCAAAAGCGGCCGTCGGAAGGTTAGCCATAGATGCATAAGCATCCATCAGGCCGGCACCAAGAAGACCTTCAAATCCCGGATTTAAAGCATCAACATTAACCGCATTATCCAAAATAAGTGCCGTTATTTCAGGTTTTGTATAATGCGGCATATGCGATTTGATTAAAGCCACAAGACCTGTCACAAAGGGCGTTGCCATTGATGTTCCGGAAATCCAGGCGTCGATTGGTACATAATGATATGAATATATACTGTAGATATTTTTCCCCGGTGCGCAGATATCAACATACTCACCATAATTTGAAAAACTCGATCTATACAAACCGGGTGAATCCATGGCCGCCACAGATAAGGCTACCTCCATTGGGGGAGAACCCAGAAATAAATCATCCAGGTAGCCACCTTCCAAGCTATACTCATCTTCATTGCCAGCCGCATGAAGAACAATAACATCATTTTGATTACATAACAAACCGGCGGCCGCCATAGCGGCTGAATAATTGGTGAAACCCCAACTGCAATTAACCACGCAGGCGCCCATTCGGGCCGCATAATCAACTCCCTGGGCACAATTGGCCGTGTTAACATATCCGGTCTCCTCGGTCGGGTCATCAGGATGCCTATACGACCCACCGACTCGGATGCACATAATTCGCGGACCGCGATTGGGGCCGTTACCGCCCCCCCAGCCACCGGCCAATCCAACCCCATAGAGGCTGTTATTTGCAACCGCCGACGCTATTCCGGCAATATGAGTGCCGTGGCCGTTATAATCTTTGGGGTCAATATCAGGAACAGAAACATCTTCACCCGGCCAGGGTTCACTGTTGCTGACACCGGTAAAAAAGTCATAGCCAATTAAATCATCCCTAAGCTCATTACCATCATCATCAATGCCGTTGACATCGCCCAGATCAAAAACCACCTCATCACCATCAATATCTTCGCCTGGGTTAATCCATATATTATCTTCCAAATCAGGATGAGTGTACAAAACTCCCACATCCACAACGGCCACAATAGCTATATCTGAGCCTTTTTCAATTTCCCATGCATCTTTGGCGCCAACTGCGTTCAATCCCCAATGACTCCCAAAATTGGGATCATTCGGAACCACCTCATAAATCGGCATTCCCCAGATCGGCGAAACCGATCTGATGTAGGGACTTTTTTCTAAATCATCAATAATTGAATAGACATCAGAATTTTCCGGAAGAGAAACAATAAGGAATTTTGACATATCATCGATTCCGGCAAAAGCATCCTTCCCTTTTCGCCACGGAAACATCTTTTTTGCCTGTTTTATCTGATGTTTATCGAGAATAAGCTGAAGAGTCGGAATACCAAGACGAAGGGCGCTCGATTTATTTCCGATTTTATCTACATTGACGTCTGTTTCAAATTGAACCTCTATTTGATTGGTCATCAAAATTGGTCGAATCGGTTTTTTCTTTGAAATTATCTGAGCAATACCGGAAGTATTGCAAAGAATAAATACAGCCGTCAGCATTTTAATGGCTGATACAACTAATTTTTGAGTCATCTTATCCTCATTTTCGCCTTCAATATTCCAACAATAACTCAATCGGCAGAGTTCCCATTTAACCGAGTTAATTGTTATCGGTTTAGCCCATCGGCCGTTTTTATATTCTTATCGGACGAAATTACGATAACTCAAATATGAAGCGGTGAATTCCCCCAAATTAAGACAAAATCCCTTTTACCAATCAAATAAATTCAGGAAGCCATCCTTTCGGACAGCTTCCTGAAATGTGAATATATTAATACTCAAGATATGAATTCATTATTCATAGAAGGTTCTCGGACACGTAGGTGCCGGACCTTCCTTATACTTGTAGTTAATCAAGTATACAATATCAAGAATATTAATTTTACCCAATCCAGAAGGTAAAACAGCATGATCGTCAACATTCATAAGATCGTCACAGTTGTCGGTCGGGTAAGTAATCCATTCCTCTTCAACATCATCCCACTCACCTTCCGGTAAATAAACGGATGACGGCCATTTAACGCCGGGACCCTCCTTGTACTTGAAGTTGATCATCCATACAATATCAAGAATATTAACTTTACTATCGGTATCAGCATCACCCGGAAGACCCCAAATATCACAGCAGAGGTAGTACAAAGTAAATGCTTTGGCCTCATCAATGGTATTCTGAAGTTCGACTAATCCGCCATCGTATTCCGAAGCAAGGA
This sequence comes from uncultured bacterium, assembly GCA_965602655.1. Classification (GTDB taxonomy): domain Bacteria; phylum Zixibacteria; class MSB-5A5; order GN15; family PGXB01; genus JAAERC01. The sequence goes on along the minus strand of CBFCZE010000087.1, from coordinate 1,068 downwards.
ACTTAATGAAGGTTATAGTATCAGTAACACCAAGCGTAAACTGACCGTAAGCGGTAATCATACCCAAATCCTGGTAGATTGATTCCGCAGCTTCACAGTTATCTGGATCATCAGGTGAGCATGTCCAGGGATTATAACCATAGAAGTCACTCATAAGAGTATCATACATTCTCCGAGCCGGGACGTGCTGTCTTACATCAGCGCCCAGCCAGTTTGCTAACTTGAATGAAAATGAACCCCAGACTTCATCATACTTATCCCATGTCTTAATACCGGTCGATTTCCATTGGTGACCGCCAAAGAAAGCGGATCCGCCATAACGATCATCTGAATCGGTACAAAGATTCTGATGAAGAGCACCAACAGCAGTGTCGCACCATAATGTATCGGGCTGATGACATTCCCAGCCACTCATATACATCAACTTGCGATTCACATCAGCACCGGATGTATTGCGGGTAAGAGAGTCAGTCGGAATATCCCAATCCTCAATCGTTCCAACAAACATATCACTTATTGGTGAATCGGTATTGTTCCAGAATTTGGTTATCAGAACAAAGAAATCACTGGTATCGGTAGGAGATTCTGTCAGCGGGGCAATAAGCTGATTCTTCATTCTTACGGCCGAGTCGGCCGTTACAAATTCACCGGATTCAATCCAGTGGCAGAATGCAGCATTGGTATGTTTTTCCGGCTGGCCTTCCTGCGGACGGAAGCCGTCTCTAATTTCGGTATCAGGTATTTCAGAATATAAACCATGCCCGGCTATCGAGGTACTAAGCCGAGCTTCGCCGCCGTCGATTTCTCTAACGACAAACGGAGCACCTCCGGCAAGATATTTATACTCTGCATTACCTCCACTCTGTCTGCAGGTATCACATTCTCTTCCGAGATAACCCTGAATATGGAAATCCATACGGCCGCAGGTATCAAATAGACCGCCGCCGTAATTACCGTTATTGGCAACCGTTATACCGGTTGTCTGGGTAAAGAGTGTGTCTTGCTCATACTGCTGAACCGTATCAGCAATAATATATCCAATATTAAGGACATCGACCTCGTCCCCTA
>CBFCZE010000086.1:0-12177 GCA_965602655.1 uncultured bacterium | reverse complement strand
TCATCCCATGAACGAGTCTGAATCCGTCCCTCGATATAAACTGGTCGTCCCTTTGATAGATATTCCTTGGCATTCTCGGCCATCCGTCCCCAAACAACAATATTGTGCCACTCGGTCCGATCCTGCAAATTTCCGTCTTTATCGCGCCATTTCTCGCCGGTTGCCAGCGAAAAAGATGCAACCGCCTGTCCGCCCGGCGTGTAACGCAGTTCCGGGTCCTTGCCCAGATTTCCAATTAAAATGACCTTATTTACGCCTGCCATCTCAAACCTTCTTTCTTCTGTTTTTTACTTAATATTACCCCAAATATAAATCGGTAATATCTATATGTCAACCCGGATGAGTATTTGTAAATCACTTTTTACTTGTCGCCGCAATAAAGTGATATTATCTTGGCAGAAGGAAATTTTGTATTAAAAGGAGTATTTCGCTGTCGGATGTTTTTTGCACCCGACATCACAAAGATGGATTCCCGCCTGCGCGGGAATGACGATAACACGGTCGAACACAAATTATCGAAATCCTTCGGGATTTCGACCTACAAAAACTTTGATGGATATGCTAAAAATCAATGAAGCAGATACGGCGCAATGGCTTGAAACTTTTGTCAAAAACAAGCTGAAAGAGTCGGGGCTGAACGGATATATTCTTGGCCTTTCGGGCGGAATAGACTCATCGTTGTCGGTGGCTATTGCCGTTAAGGCTGTCGGTCAGGATAAGGTTATGGGTTTGATTATGCCGTATTCGCAGTCATCGGACAAGTCGGAAAAAGACGCGCTTGAATTAGCCAATTTTTTGGGTATTAAAACCGAAAAGGTCGAAATCAGTCCGATGATAGACGCTTATTATAAAGACATAAAAAAGACAGATAATGTTCGCGCCGGAAACAAAATGGCTCGTGAGAGGATGTCAATTCTTTTTGATAAGGCGTTTGAGAAAAATCTTCTGGTGCTGGGAACATCAAATCGAACCGAATTCTGTCTTGGGTACGGAACCTGGTATGGCGATATGGCCTGTTCGGTCAATCCTATCGGGATGCTCTATAAAACGCAGGTGAGGGCGTTGGCCGGATATTACAAAATCCCGGAATCGATTCTGTCGAAAAAACCGTCGGCCGATCTATGGCCCGGTCAGACCGATGAAGAAGAGCTGGGTCTGGAATATGAAAAGGTCGATCGTTTGCTTTATAAAATAATTGAGGAAGGTGTAACAAACAGGAACGAACTGAACAAAGCCGGGTTTGAAGATAGTTTTTTAAATCGAACTATTGAACTTATCAACCGATTTTATTTCAAAAGACACCTGCCGGAGATCGCCGATCTGGGACTAAAAAAGATTCCTGACAAAATAATCCTGAGTGGAGAATAATGAGTCAAGAGATACCAGAAAAATCAGAAAAGGGTAAGCTCTATCTTGTCCCGACTCCTATCGGCAATCTTGGCGATATAACCCGGCGCGCTCTGGAAGCTCTGGATTCATCGGAGATAATTGCCTGCGAGGATACACGAGTATCTGGGAAACTTCTGACTCATTATGGCATTAAAAAGAAACTATTAAGCTATCACGATTTTAATGAAGAAAAGCAGGTGCCCAAACTTCTGGATGTAATTCTATCAGGAGGAAATGTTTCGGTTATTACCGATGCCGGTTCGCCCGGTTTATCGGATCCGGCCTATCGGATCATCAGGGCGGCTATCGAAAATGATGTAATCATCTCCCCTCTCCCCGGGCCAAATGCACTTATTCCGGCTTTGACCGGTTCCGGTCTGCCGCTTGACAGGTTTTTCTTTGAGGGATTTCTTCCGAATAAATCATCGGCCAGAAAAAATCGTTTGGAGAAATTAAAAGAGTTGAAACATACGCTGGTTTTTTATGAATCGCCGCATCGGATAGTAAAAACCGTGGGAGATGCGCTCGAAGTTTTTGGGGACCGACCGGCCTGCATCGCTCGGGAGATATCCAAAACATATGAAGAATTTATCAGGGGAACTCTTTCAGAAATTCTGAAAAATCTCTCTTCACGAAAAGTAAAAGGCGAAATAGTTTTGATTATTGAAGGTGTCGGCAGGAAGAAAAAGTCATAAAAATGGTGGAACCTATCTTCGTAATTTAACATTATAACAAAATGATATAACAACTAAAATGAAAGTAATAGTATGTATCCTGAAATATTGAATTTAGGCCCGTTTGCGATTAGAAGCTATGGTTTGATGCTGATAATCTCGGTGATGCTTGGAATATATTACGTCTATAAGATGTCGAAAAAGACCGAGTTTGATTTCGGAAACCTTTTAACGATTGCATATATTTTGGTTTTTGGCGGAATTATCGGCGCCCGACTATTCTACGTTCTGTTTCACATCGATGAGTTTCAGGGTCGATGGCTGTCGACAATCAATCCATTTGGGTCGGATCAGTTTGGAATCGCCGGATTGAATCTGTACGGCGGTGTTATCGTGGCGGTCATCGGATCATATTTATATCTTAATTTCAAGAAACTTCCGGTTTTACGTATTTTTGATTTGTTTGCACCGACAATCGGAATTGGACTTTTGTTTACGCGAATCGGATGTTTTCTCAACGGCTGTTGTTTCGGCACCCCGACTGATCTGCCCTGGGGAGTTTCTTTTCCTGTTGATTCAATGCCTTATTTTGTTTACGGGGCGGTGCATCTTCATCCGTCGCAGATATACAGTTCACTTTATGGATTATTATTGTTTGTATATTTGCATTGGCGATTGAAGAACAAAACCTTTGATGGGCAGGTAATCGGGCTTTTGTTTATGATTGAGGCGGTCTTCAGATATGCCATTGAATATGTCAGGTATTATGAAGAGGCGATGCACTTCTCATTTTTTGGGATGCAACCGACCTACAATCATTTGATATCAATAATGCTCTTTTTACTGGGCCTGGTTATTTATCTCACTCAGTATATTAAAAATAAATCTTTGCGGAATACTGAAGTTTAATGACTCGAGAGCGATCCGGCGATTATTATGCCCTGGTCTGTGCCATTGTCTGCGCTCTCGGTAATATTCCGGCCAAAGCGGCGTTGGAAAATCTGACACCAGAGTTATTTCAACTTTATTTCTTCGGCTTTGGTTTTTTGATGTCAGCTGTTTACCTGATAAGGCCCAAAGCCCGGCGGGAAGTTTTTACGACTTCTTCAAAAACATTTATTTTAATCCTGATTTTATCGCTGATATTCAGTTTTGGGATTTACACTTTCATCAGTTCACTGAAATTAATTGAGCCTGCTACAGTTTCATTTCTGTCACGATTTGAAGTATTGGTAACAGTAGTATTTGCCTTTATATTTTTAAAGGAACGATTGCGTCCCATTGAAATAATTGGCGGAATTATTACCATTGGCGGAATTGTTGTACTAAAATTTAAGACTAATCTGGATATTTCGCAGGCGGCAACGCTGATGATTCTTTCCGCTTTCTTCTTTGGAACCGCCGAGATAATTGTCAAAAAATATATAAATGCCATCGGAACGATCCGGTTCATTTTCTGGCGGAACTTTTTTATGATATTCATTTTTTATGGAATACTTTTATATCATAATCAGCCACTGGCTCTGCCGGATAGTAGAACTCTCTTGATAATAGCTATTGCCTCATTCCTGCTTCCGGTAATGGGACGGATTACATATATTGAAGCATTAAGGCGAATAAAAATTTCACGAGCCGCCTTGATCACGCAATCAACGCCTCTTTTTACCGCAATTTTTGCTCTTATGATATTAGGCACCTATCCGACACCGATTGAATGGCTGGGCGGTGGACTGATAATTTTGGGGGTTGTTATTATTAAGTTGAGAGTGGGCAACAGCAAAAGTTCCAAAAAGTATATTTGATGTATTGCTTCATGTAATAGCTATATGCTATTGTGATATATAATCTAATAAACTTTGAGCATTCGCTTGAGGGCGATCCGGGCGTTGGCTTTGACCTCATCAGAAACCAGAATAGGTTTGATATCCCTGAAGTTTTCCAGACAGTAGGCCAGATCATTTATCGTCGTGCGATACATATTGGCGCAAACCGGACAGGTGGCACCGGAGAGTTCAAATATCTTCTTGTCAGGATATTTATGAGCCAGTCGGTTAATTAGATTTATTTCGGTGCCGATGGCAATTGTTGAACCTGATGGCTGCTTATCGACAAAATTGACAATAAAACTGGTCGAGCCGTTGGAGTCGGCTCCTTTGACAACTTCATGAGAACATTCCGGGTGAACGACTATTTTAACATCGGGAAACTGTTTCCTGGTTTCTTCAATATGTTTAGCAGTGAAATTAGTATGGACGTGGCAGTGACCCTTCCACAATATTATTTTCGCCTTGGCCAGTTGATCTTCGGTCAGACCTCCATTATCAAGCGAAAAATCCCAGATAACCATGTCCTCCGGCTTTAAGCCGTATTTAATGCCGGTGTTGTATCCAAGATGTTGATCGGGAAAGAAAAACAGTTTTTCTCTTTTAGAAAATCCATATTTATAAGCGGCATCGGCATTAGACGAGGTGCAGATAAGACCGCCATGCTTGCCGGTAAAAGCCTTTAAAGCGGCCGTTGAATTCATGTATGAAACCGGCATAATTTCTTTGTCGCCGCCAAAATTCTCAAGAGTTTCCCAAGCCAGAAGGACATCGTCCATTTCGGCCATATCGGCCATAGGGCATCCGGCTAAAGGGTTAGGAAGAAATACTGTTTGTTTATCGGTCGATAAAATTTCAGCCGCCTCGGCCATAAAATGAACACCGCAAAAGAAGATATATTCCACATCGAGGCTTTCGGCGGCTATTTTCGCAAGCCCAAATGAGTCGCCGACAGCATCGCCAAAATCGACTATTTCTATCCGCTGATAATGATGGGTTAGAATAATTGCTGTTTTACCCAGCTTTTTCTTGGCCGATATAATCCTATCTTTTAGCTCTTTTGAGCCTGATTCTCGATACTCTTTTGGCAAAGCAAAATACATTTTATCACCTTTTATACTTCAAAGAATATACGATAGAAATTATGATTAGCCCAAGAAAATTATATATGATTAAAACAATTTTGAAAGCTGTTCGAAAACAATTTCATTATTCGGGACATTTTTAAAACCGGGGTGGTCGATATAACAAATAATTCCTTCTTTATTAATAATAAAGATCGCCCTGTCAGAAAATCCCATTTCGGTCAGAACAGCGTATTTTTGGGCGATTTCCCCATGCGGCCAAAAATCCGAAAGCAGCGGATACATAATTCCGCCGAGGGTTTTCTGCCACGCCTGCAAACAGGGAATCGAATCAACCGATATACCCAGAACCTGAGTATCAAGACTTTTGAAACGCTTTATATCACGTTCGTAAGCCGGAATCTGGTCGCTTCATATAGGAGTCCAGCTAAGCGGGAAAAAGGCAATCAGGACATTCTTTTTCCCTCTATAGTCAGACAAATTGATTCTATCTCCCAGATGTGAAATAAGGCTGAAATCAGGCGCCTTATCACCTATTTGTAATCGTTTCCCGGTATTTATAACACTTTTTGACAATAGATATTATTTCTTCTTTTTGAGTTCGTCCAATTCTTTGATTAGTTTTTTTAATTTATCTTCGTCTCTTTTACGAGATTTGCGATCAACTATGCCGCCAAAACTGCCGGATAATCGTCTTTCGACCTCTTTTATCTGTCTTTCAAGTTTGGTTATTTTAGATATTTTATCCATACTACCTTTCCCCCATTCTATCAATGAATTCAATAGCTTTATTCATTCTGATCAAAACTTCTTTCTTGCCTAATGCCTCCAATATATGATATAGACTGGGCCCAAATGAGACTCCTGATACGGCCAGCCGAGCCGGGTGAATCAATTCACCTTTTTTTATCTGAAGCTTTTCGGCCAGATTGCCAAGCGCCTTTTCAATATTATCCGTCTTGAAATTATCAATAGCGTCGAATTTATCGCTTAACAGCTTCATTCTTTCGGCAACCTCATGATTAAACCGTTTCTTAGCCGCTTTTTCCTCATATTCAAATTCATTATGAAAAAAGTATTCCGACATATCCACAAAATCGGTCATACGCTTGCATCGTTCTTTTAGCATGCTGATAATATCCATAAGATATTCCCAGCGTGTCTCCAGCCAATATTTGGAGGTGTATCCCGCTTTGACAAGTTCCGGGGCAACCATTGCCGCCAGTTTATGATTGGGATATTTTCTAATATATTCACCGTTGAGCGCCAGAAGCTTTTCTTCATTAAATATGGGATTTGATTTATTGACATTCTCAAGGACAAAAATATTTTTCAATTCTTCAACCGGTAGATATTCCCGGTCATCTTTGGGTGACCATCCAAGCAAACAAAGGAAATTAAACATCGCCTCAGGAAGAATCCCCTCCTGGCCATACTGGGCAACATCTTTATCGCCGAGCCGCTTGGAGACTTTCTTTTTATCGGGCCGCAGTATCAATGGAACGTGCGCAAACTGCGGAGGTGTCAAACCAAGCGCCCGATAGATATGAATCTGCTTGAAGGTGTTGTTGATATGGTCGTTGCCGCGAATGACATCACTAATCCCCATCTCATAATCATCAACCACCACGGCCAGATTATAAACAGCCCGGCCATCGGCGCGACAAATAACGAGGTCTTCTATCTCGCTGTTCTGGCGGGTGATATCACCCAGAATAATATCATGATAGGTTGTTTCGCCATCAGGGATTTTAAGACGCACTGCAAACGGTTTGCTTTCGGTGAGAAGGTTGTTTATCTCATCTTCGGTTTTATGCAGACAGGTTCGATTGTATTGCAAAGGTTTCTTTTCCGCCATCGCCTTTTTGCGTCTTTTGTCGAGTTCAGCCGGAGAGCAAAAACACCTATAGGCGTTACCGCCTTCCAGAAGTTTGTCGACATATTTTCTATAGCTGTCAATCTTCTGTGACTGGTATAGAGGTTGTTCATCCCAGTCGATACCAAGCCATTTCATGGCATCAAGAATCGGTTGAATAAGTCCGGCATCCGATCTGGACGAATCGGTATCTTCTATTCTAACCAGAAATTTACCGCCCTTACTGCGGGCATATAACCAATTAAATATGGCTGTCCGGGCAGTCCCGACATGCAGATAACCTGACGGCGACGGTGCAATTCTGACTCTTACTTCATCTCCTGACATTTTTCCCTTTGTAATTTCTTAGAGGCCTTCATCTTTTCGAGGCGGCGGGTTGCTTTCATCGGTTTTTTCATCAGGAGGTGTCATATCGGGCGGCAATGGTTGCATCGGGGGTGGCGGAGGAGGTGGCGGTGCATAGGCTGATACCGGCGCAGCTGTCACCGGCTGCAGACGTATTTCGCTCATTTCCAGTTCCAGACCGCCGAGGAACTTGCCAATCATATTGTAAATAAAGACACCTATCACGGCAATAATTGTATTAAATACGGCCCCGCCAAATCCAAACAGAAATGGATACAGAATAAGCAGCAGCATAAAAGGCGGCATTTCTTCTTCAAACATTGGCATTCCGGACATCCCAGCAAAACTGCTTATAAAAGAAACCATCAGTCCGACAAAAACGGCAAAGAAAATCCCGATGAGCAACCCCAGCAATAGGTTCACAATAAAAGATACTCGAATTACTGACCAGTAACCGATAGATTTTAGTTCAAATTTCATATTTCCCTCTCTTATATAAAATTTATAAGGTCACCTTATGATTTCTTAATTATAAAGCGGGCATCGACCGCTTTTGATTTTCCTTTGGCTGAGCTTGCAATAAACGGATTAATATCAATTTCTGAGAACTGATCAAAATCGGTTACAAGCTGTGACAGTCTCAGAAGCGATTCTTTCAGCTTATCAATATCAACCGGTTCGGCCCCTCTTTGTCCGGTCAGGAGAGGATAGGCCCTCAGACCCTTCATCATTTCATCGACATTTCCTTCGTTGAGCGGGTTAATTCTGAAGGCAACATCTTTCAGGATTTCAACATAAATACCACCAAGGCCGAACATAATAAGCGGTCCAAACGATGGATCAGTAGTCATGCCGATAACAGTTTCAACGCCGCCGGTAATCATCTCCTGAATATATACCGAGAACCGCTCTTTTTTCTTACCTTTTAAACCTGCAACTTTTTTCTTCAATGATGAAAAACAGGCTTTTACTTCCTTGGCGCTCCTAATATCAATTACAACCGCTCCAACATCTGTTTTATGTAATATTTGGGGCGTGTTTATTTTAATCGCAACCGGAAATCCTATTCCCTCTGCGGCAGCAATGGCTGCCTTTTCGGAAAATGCAACCTTACCTTTTGCCGCCGGTATCCCGTAACTTGATAAAATCTCAAGTGCGGCTTCACCAATAACGGCATCCTCACCGTTTTTTATGGTTTCCTCGACGATTTCATCAACCCGTTTTTTATTCACTTTAAATTTTTTAAATTCAATTCGAGGACGCTCCAGCCACTGGCGATAAATATCAATTTGTGATAGCGCCTTAGCAATAGCTTCGGGGAAAATATATACCGGAACATCATTCTTCTTTAAATAATTAACACCTTCGGAGCCTTCAAGTGCGCCCATAAAACAGGCCAGAACTGTTTTCTTTGTACCTTTAATTCCTTCAAGTATCGATTTGGCCACTTCAAGCTGATTTACGGTAACCGGCGGAACGAAAATCGGAATAATCGAATCATAGTTTTTATCATTTTTTATAACCGATAGTGCTTTCTTGAATGACTCTCCCCCGGCTCCAGCAACGAGATCAAGAGGATTGTTCGCCTCACCCAAACCGGAAATAGCCTTTTTTAGTTTAGTTTTAGTTGCCCCTTTATATGGTGCAACCTTCATCCCCAGATTAACAAGGGCATCGGTTGCGAGAAGCCCGGGACCTCCGGCATTACTGACAATTGCTACCCGATTTCCCTTTGGAATCGGCTGATTGGCCAGCGCCCGAGCGACATCAAAAAGTTCCTCAACCGATGATACTCTAATTACTCCGCACTGGTCGAATAAGGCGTCAACACCAACATCGAGTTCTGCCAGAGCTCCGGTATGCGATGATGCCGCCTGAGCACCCTGGCTGGTCCTACCCGATTTCACCGCTACAATCGGTTTGTGTCGTGAAATTCCTCGCGCAATTTGTGTAAATACTCTTGGATTACCAAAATTCTCCAGATATAAAAGTATTACTTTGGTATCGGGATCATCTTTCCAGAATTCAAGAATATCATTGGCCGAGATGTCCGCCTTATTTCCGATTGAAGCAACCATTGAAAAACCGAGTCCAAGATCATTAGCAAGATTCATAATCGCTTCACCAAGAGCACCCGATTGTGAAATAAAACCTACCTTACCGGTTAATGCTTTGGTTTTTCCAAAAGTACAATTCAGGCTGTATTCGGGATCGGTATTGACAATGCCGAAACAGTTCGGACCAACCATACGCATCTCGTATTTTTTGCAAATTTCGACAACCTGTTTTTCCAGTTTGATACCCTGGCCGCCGACCTCTTTGAATCCGGCCGAAATTACAACTAAACCCTTAACTCCTTTTTGTCCGCACTGTTCGGCTACCGTTGGAACAGTATCCCTGGGAACAACCACCAGGGCCAGATCGACCGCATCGGGAACATCAAGGATTGTCGAATAACATTTTATAGAGTGGATTACACTGGCTTTGGGATTTACCGGAAACACTTTGCCGTTAAATTCATTAATGATAATATTATGTAAAATTTCGTGGCCAATTGTCCCTTTTCGAGTCGAGGCACCGATTACGGCAACAGATTTCGGCTTGAAAATATATTCTAAGCCTTTCATGCGCTACTCCGTATGCAAAGATATTTCATATTGTATTCGAAATACCCCGCGTTTTTTTTAATTCAATTATCGCAAACAATCAATATTGCTTTTCAAAGTCAAGCAGTATTTGGATTTGACTCACTTTCGGCTAATCCAAACCATCAAAATTACTTATCGGAAATATTCATCTATAAAATATAAAAAAATGAAGACCCCGTTTTAAAACGGGGCCTTCTCACTGAGGTAGGGATAAGGGGAACAATGAGGATTATTCATCCTCGGAAAGATCTATCATTTTTGATCCGGAGGTGTACTCCGTAACATTATCACTGGTGATATTCATCAGCTTTTGAGTAACTTCTTTTATACGAATCGCCGATTCTTCGACAATTTTTAATTTTCTGACTGTCTCTTCATCCAACTCTCCCGTTCGCATTAAAAGAAGCTGGACATTTCCCAGTACCGCTGTCAACGGATTATTTATTTCATGATTTACTGTCGCGGCTGTTTCGATTATGGCGTTTAGTCTCTCCTTTTTCATTTTCTCAGAGGTCTCTTTGGCGGCCGGCACCATTTCACCGGCTGTAATTGAAATCGATAGAGCGGCGGCCAAAGCCTCAAGGAAATAATCATCGCGAACCAGTCTCCCCGTCCCGGTCTGAATTCCGATTACAGCGCCAAAGATTCTATCACCGATCTTAATCGGCTGGGTAAAAGTTGATAATGGATTGGTGCCGCCAAAAGAAACATAGGCCGAAACCAATTTGCGCTCTTTTCTCAGATTGGCAAATATCTCACTTTCCAATTCCTGTAATAGCTGCCGTTCTGCGGCTGAGTCGGCGTAGGAAATATTCATTGTCGGCTGATGCTGAGCGTCCCACATCATTAATGTCGCCGCCGACAAATTGATTAATTTGCCGGTTTCCTGAAGGGCATCTTTGGCAATCGATGAAATCTTTTCGGATTCCACAGATAAAACCGCGATATCCCGAAGTATCTCAAACTGCCTTATTACTTTATTTTCATCATATTCACGAAACATTTTAATCCTCGATTGAGGCTGATGCAAAATGTGTGCCTTTAATATTATGAAATTCCCGGTCAAATGCAATAAATGCTGTCTATATAACTGTTTGGGGCCATTCGGAATATGCCAATCTAGCGAAACTATTTCAGAATTGAGGACATTTGGTTTGAATAAAATGCAACCTATTTCATAATTATGATAAAATATTTAAGAATCTCTTCCTTGACAATAGATAATTTTAAGCTTAAATTCGGCTTTTCGTTGTTTTGACAAGAGGGATGTTGCTGATATGATTAATGATAAGTGCGGGATATTTGGGATATTTGGCTCTTCGCGAGCGGCCCAATTAACCTATTTTGGACTTTATTCGCTTCAGCATCGCGGCCAGGAATCGGCCGGGATAGTAACCGGCGGCAATGGTAATGTTCATATCTATAAAGGGATGGGTGAGGTCCATGATGTATTTTCAGACAAGGGAAATCTGGATAGGCTCAAAGGACGACATGCTGTTGGACATACGCGCTATTCAACTACCGGAGCTTCATCATTAACTAACATTCAGCCTCTTTTAATCACCAATCGCAGCCAGCGTTTGGCTGTAGGTCATAATGGCAATCTCACCAATTCATTGGAACTGCGGCAGAAACTGGAGAAATCGGGCTCAATATTCCAGACGACCTCAGACACCGAACTGTTTCTGCATCTGGCGGCGCTCTCTAAAAGACGGGGCTGGGTCAACAGAATTTGTGATGCGATAAAACAGGTTGAAGGTGCCTATTCATTATTATTTTTGACAGACGAATCAATCATTGCAATGAGGGATCCGCTTGGATTTCGTCCTTTATGCCTCGGCAAATATAATAGCGGTTATGTTGTCGCCTCTGAGACATGCGCCTTTGATATTATCGGGGCCAAATATATTCGGGATATCAAACCGGGCGAAGTTTTGGAGATATCGAAAAAAGGGCTTACGTCCAAATTTCCATTAAAGAAACAGAAACATGCTTTTTGTATTTTTGAATATATTTATTTTGCCCGGCCCGATTCGATTGTGTTCGGCGAAAATGTTGATAAAATTCGTCGTCGTCTCGGTCGGCAATTGGCGCTGGAGCATCCGGTGGACGCTGATATTGTCTTTGGTATTCCTGACTCGGCCAACACCGCCACAATCGGTTATTCAGAGGCTTCCGGGATTCGGTTTGAGATAGGACTTATCCGAAATCATTATGTTGGCCGGACATTTATTGATCCCGATCAAAAAATAAGGGATCTTGATGTCAAGGTTAAATTCAACCCGGTTAAAGGTGTCTTAAAAGGCCAGCGGGTTGTAGTTGTCGATGATTCCATTG
>CBFCZE010000085.1:0-12189 GCA_965602655.1 uncultured bacterium | reverse complement strand
CAGCCGAATTTATCAATTTTTGTTCCCGCTTCGGTGCCGGGGCAGTCATCGAGTCCGTCGGGAACCCCGTCATTATCCCTGTCAATCGGGCAACCGTCGATATCCACCACCGCTCCCCGCTGATTGTGGGGGCACCTGTCCCGATAATCCGGATAGCTGTCGGCATCCGAATCAATCGGACAACCGCGAATATCTATAAAACCTTTTGCCCCCGACGGCGTATCGGGGCATTTGTCATCCTCGTCAGGGATACCATCAAAATCCGAATCAATATTTTTTGTCTTCACCGAAGCCATCTCGACGATTTTACCGGGTTCATCCGGCTTTTCTGATTTGATAATATCGTTTCGCGGAGTGTAGGGCCGTTGTCGTATTTCATCCCATCTTACCCGGCTCTTTTCGCCGCCCAATAGATAACTCAACGAGATACCGGCATTCAGACTCCATCGCCCCAGACTATCCTCAACCACCTTATCGAACTCCAGCCCGGCCCCGGTCATATAATTGGTATGAATATTAAAACCGATTTTCCATTCATCCTTAAACTGGTAATCAATGCCGACCGCGGTCGCCAGGAAAATCTCGGACGCCTCAAAATCGGTCGTTCCGCCCCGTTCGGCAGTTGTCGCCAGCGTTATCCCGGTTCCCGGATCGACTATCCTCCATTTCGAGAGCCCGGCGCCGATACCGCCGTTTATTCCCAGTTTTCTGCCGAGCGGATGCCAGACCCGTTTAAAAATCACTCTCAAATCATATCCTTTTAATTTACGGGTGCGGTCGGATTCATCGGAACTGAGCGAAAACTCACTGCTGGTACCGGCATTATCATGAAATTGATACCCTATATAACCGACTTCCAAAAGCCAGTTATCGCTTAGACGAGTGTCAACTTTAAAATGAAACTGCGGCCCCATAGTAAACCATGGAGGCGCTCCTGAATTTCGAGTGGCTAAACCCAACCCCCCGCCAACCGCGAGAAAATAATCATACTTGGCCAGTGCCGACGGCATAATCAGAATAACGATTGCCGATATTACCAGTAAAATTCTCATAATAAACCGGTCTTATTTCCCTTTTTGACATACTATTCCATTTATCTTAAAATCGGCTAATTTCCGTGATTGTTTAGCTGGACAAAGATTGCGAAAATAAAAGAACAGTGTCATCACAAATAAAACGAAAATGGAATCCAATATTGTTTGACAAACAAAAAACTGTTTCGTTTAATTAAAAGTTCTTATAAGACAGCCAACCGGCACCAAACAAAGGGGAATTATTGGACTTCAGAGAACTTCATAACTGGCCGACAAATCCTCACGACGCCGGACGAATTCAAAACGAATTTGCCGGTTTGATCATCAAAGAAAGCTGTTTTGAAAAACTGGAATATATAACTGCTGTCGATACCGCTTATGATAACCACAGCAATCGTCTTAATGCCGCGGCCGTAACAATGAAATATCCCGAATTAAACGAGATCGAAAAAACGATCGCCGAAATGGATATATCCTTTCCATATATCCCCAGCCTGCTTAGTTTTCGCGAAGGTCCGGTTATCCTTAAGGCTCTTTCAAGACTGGTTGTAAAACCGGATATGGTAATATTTGCCGGTCACGGTATCGCCCACCCTTTATCATTTGGAATGGCCTCGCATCTGGGGTTACTACTGGATACTCCGTCGATCGGTTGCGCCCGTAAATGTTTGGAAGGAAAATATGTTGAACCGGGCGGCGAACCGGGTCAATACAGCCTGTTAAGCATCGCCAACGTCGAATGCGGTTATGTGTACCGCTCCCGTGCCAAAGTCAAGCCGATTTTTATTTCACCGGGACATAAGTGCGGTCTTGAGGATTCGCTTAAGATAATTATCAATTGCCTGAGAGAATACAGAATGCCGCAACCGCTTCGTTTGGCCCATTTGTATGCCAATAAATATCGCCGGGCCGACGAGCGCAAAAGACGAAATAATAATTACAGACATAATAATTTTGACCATAGAAGAAAGGCCCCGAGCAGATAAATATATACCGGGCACTATTACACTATGAGTATTACCAATGACAAAATTATAAAATTGGCCAAAAAACTACATCCAACTCAGATTAAATGGCGCCGGCATTTTCACCAATACCCGGAACTTTCCAATTTGGAATACAAAACAACCGCTTTTATCAGGAAAGAATTAAAAAAACGCCATATCAAGATTATCCCCCTCAACATCCCCACCGGTCTGGCAGCAATGGTCGGGAATAAAGGCAAAACGACAGCCGCTGTTCGGACCGATATTGATGCCCTCCCGATAACCGAACAAAACAGGATATCGTTTAAATCCAAAACCGACGGTATCATGCATGCCTGCGGCCACGATATGCATATCGCAACCGTTCTGGGAACGGCTGTCATTTTAAACGAGCTAAAAAAAGATTTGCCCGGGCAAGTGAAAATCATTTTTCAGCCGGCCGAAGAAAAACCCCCGGGCGGAGCCATTCAAATGCTAAGGGACGGGCTGTTTAGAAAACCTAAAGTAGATATGATTTTTGGATTACATGTCGATTCTACCGTGCCGACCGGAAAAATCAGCCTGCGTGACGGCCCGACCATGGCCGCCGTGATTGATTTTGATATACATATAAAAGGCAAAGGCGGTCATGCGGCCAGACCGCATGAGACAGTCGATGCAATAGCCGTAGTTTCGGAGTTGGTCGGCTCAATTCAGAAAATTGCCTCGCGCGAAGTTGATCCGATGAAACCGGTTGTTATTACTTTCGGGAAAATCGCCGGCGGAACCGCCCGCAATGTCATTGCCGACAGGGCTGTGTTACATGGAACGGCTCGAACCCTGTCTCCGGATAACATCAAAAAACTGCCCGTGTTGATAAAAAGAACGGCCAATGGTATCTGCCGTGCTCGCGGCGCCGGCTGTAAAATAGATTTTATCGCCAACTATCCGGTTCTGGATAACTATTTATCGGCTAATAAAATTCTTGCCGAAAGTTACACCGAACTATTCGGCAAGAATAAAATTGTCGAAACCGGGCAGGTGATGGGTGGTGAAGATTTTGCTTACTACCTGCAACAGGCTCCCGGGGCAATGTTCCGATTGGGCTCCAGAAATCGAAAAATCGGAGCTGTCAATCCCTGGCACTACCCCAATTTTATGGTTGATGAGGAGTCCATTTTTTATGGTACTTCACTCTTGGTTAAAGCGGTTCTCAAATTTTTTGGGAATTAGTCAAATGAAAAAAACAATACTTTTATCATTGACTCTTTTTTTACTTATTCTTTGTTATCTCAGTTATGCCTATGTGTTCCTGCCCGGTCTGGTTGTAAATTATTCCAATTTCTCTTTTGTTCATTCGGTTGCGGTCGGCTTCAAATATGCCTATTTCGGCACTACCAACGGCGTTATCAGATACAATATCAGCCAAAAACAATGGGATCCTCCCTTAACCGGTATTGAAGGTTTCAGCAATTCGGAAGTATTCGAAATTAAGGCATCGTTTGATGATGAAAAAATTTGGGTCAGAACAGAGTCGGGTTATTATGAATATACCGGCGTTTTTGACCGCTGGACACCGATATCTCAGATACCGGACGAAACTTCTAATGGAGAGCATATCGGCCTTGATTTTGACTATATTCCTCCACCCGGTTATCACTATATGAATACCGGTGTTCTTGTTGATCAGTATGATAATGAGTACCGGATAAATGATATTGTCGATGATGGCTGGTCTAATCACTGGATCGGCACCTGGGGGCTGGGCGCTTTATACGCCGATAATACATCCCGTTTGATGGAATCTTTAAATTACGGACTGATTCAGGATGATATCACAGCTATATTTTCGGATAGCGGCACCCTCTGGATGGGGGGTTCCGATACCGAATATGCCCGAACCGGATTAACCGCTTTCGACTGGGCAGAAAACAGTTTTGAACATATCGAAATAAATCCCGGATTTTTATCTTTTACGGGTCGGGTCAATGCAATCGCCGCTGATGAGAAAGCAGTTTATATCGGTACTGAAGACGGATTATTAGTTATCGACAAAAAACAAAACGAAATAACCGATCATTTATATCAAAAATCCGGTTTACCGCATAACCAAATTTTATCACTTCTGGTGTACGACAATTTGCTTTATGTCGGGACCGAATATGGACTCGGAATTGTCGATATTTATTCCGACTCATCCGAAATCCCATTTAAGACAATCCTGCCAAACCATGCAATTCTATCGCTGGACCAGATAGATAATCATATCTGGATAGGTACTCATCTTGGAACTTTTAGATTAAATTTATCAAATGAGAAACTGGGATATTTGAAATCTCCGAAAATATCGGGAAAGCGCGAGATAAGGTCTATTAAGCATACTGATCAAAAAATTTGGCTGCTGATCGATTATGAGCTGAAATCAATAGACAGGAACAGCGCCGAAATAGAAGACTACCCGGAAATAATCCAATATAACGGTCTCCGCTCAATTGCCGTTTCCGATACTATTGTGGCGGCCGCCACAAATAGCGGTTTGCTTCTTCTTTTTGACGGCAGTAAAGACAGTCATTTTCTCTACACAGTAAGCGATGGTCTGATTTCCAATGATATTCGGGATCTGGTATTTGACGGCGATTATATCTGGCTGGGAACAGATAAGGGTCTCACTCGTTTCTGGTTTAAGCACCCATCTCTATTTTAATTGTCTCTTATTGCTATTGACAAATTAATGCCAAATTAATGGTTGTAGAATATAGCTCTATTTCTTATGTTCATTCTATATAACTAAATTAAATTGCCAACGAGATAATAAGTGATGCAAAAAAATATTCAAAAAACCATCGGACTGACAGTTTTGGCCTTTTGGAGTTTTTTTGTTCTGTCGACGATTTCTGTTTTGGCGGCTGATCAGGATATATTTGACATTTATAACCTCGAAGTTGAAGGACATATCTGTGGATTTGTCACCGGGGAGTTTAACAATGATAATCTAACCGATCTGGTCGTTATATATTCACATCATACCAATCGTTATACCCGTTATCTCGGCCTTTACCTTCAAAAAGAAACGGCCGGTTTTCGTCCTCGGGCTGATTATTTAATTACCCTGCCTAATTCGGCGGCACACCTGGATGTTGGCGATATCGACGGCGATAATATTGATGATATTGTATTTATTGATTTTGAAGGAATAAGTATAATCAAATATTCAGAAATCTCCGGCCTGTCAGATCCCATACGTTTAACTACAATAGGCACTTTATATTCTACTCCCTACGTTCAAGGTATACTTGTGGAACCCTTTATTTATGAACTAACCGACCAACCCGGAAATGAACTAATTGTGCCGACTTCCGGCGGTTACTCTATTTTTAATTATTCTAACAACTCTCTTGAGCGTACCGGGCGGCTGACAGCTCCACTGGCCAATCATATGGCGACCGCCAATGCCAAAGATCTTTCTTCCGAAAAAAGTTTGAAACTGCAATTGGTTATTCCGGAGCTTAAAATTATTGACGGTAATCTAGACGGGCTTTTGGATATTTATTTTTTATGGGATAATCGGGTCTGCTGTTTTTATCAGAATAATGAGAATGGTTTTAATCAAACACCTGATTATATCAGATTCAATATTTCAGACGATCATGCCGGATATACCAAAAGTTATTTGACCGACTGTAATAATGATAGACGTCCCGACTTGATAACTATCTCAACTTCCGGAGGAATTTCCAGCACCGAAACCAAATTACAGCTGCATCTGGCGGATCAACAGGGAGTGATTCCGGATAATTTCACCGATGAAATCAATCTTTCCGATTCATACAGCAACCTGTTGGTGAATGATTATAATTCTGACAATATTCCTGAAATTGTAATACCGGCCGTGGAAATGGGAACCTTTGCGGCCACAAAAATATTTTTGACAAAAAAAACCGACATGCATTTATTAATTTATACCATGAATGTTAATCATATTAGTAATGAACCGGATAAAAGATTAAGGTATGAGTTCAAGTTTAATTTCGCCGATATGAATCCGGTAAGCGAGGTCTCCTTTAACTGGCTGGGCGATTATAATTCGGACCGGCTCCTCGACGCCGTTTTTTGTGATGGCAACGGACGGGTGCTGTTTTACTGGGGACACGAGACCGAATATTTGTCAAAGAACCCTGACCTGGAGATACCGCTTGATCATCCGTCACAGGTGTTTCCGGTTAATCTGAATGATGATAATTTTTCCGATTTGATTATTGAACATAACCTGGGCGGCCGTTATGACCGGTTGTCTCTGTTGATAAATAAAAGCAGTTAATAATAAAGTTAAGGTGGGGATTAAAAGCTTTCAGATATGCCGAAATTATTTGAAAATCTCTGGGCCAAACTGGCCGCTCTTTTGTTGGCTTTTCTGCTCTGGTTTCATGTGGCCACCGACAAGACTTTCCAGTATGAAACAAATCTGAAACTGGCACAGATTGATCTTACCGATGAATTAGCCTTAAGCGAACCGGCGCCGGATGAATTCAGGGTTATAGTCTCCGCCAGGGGAAAAAGACTGCTTCGAAGCGATTGGAAAAAGGCCGGTCTGAGACTTATGATTGATCGAAGTCGTCAGGGTCGAGTCAAAATAAATTTTGATCAGAATAATTTGAGCCTGATTAAATCGGATAATATCGAACTTATAAATATCATTTCACCTCGCGATGTAGTATTGGAATTCGACAAAAAAATTCAAAAAGAGGTTCCGCTCAGATCGACCGTAACGATTATCCCGGATCAGGGGTTTATCGTCAGCAAAAATGATTCGCTGGTGCCTAATCAGGTTACTATTACCGGACCTAGAAAACTGCTTAATTCAGTGGAGTTTATAGAAACGGTTCCCGAATCTGTCGAGGGAATCAGAAATAATCTCTCAATGAGGGTCCCGCTAGTCTATCCGGATATTTATGGCCTCGAAATATTTCCGGATACGGTTAGTTATTTCGTCAATGTTTCACCTGTCAAAACCAGGGTGTTTTCAGATATTTCTATTCAACTGATAAATTTGCCATCACAGCCTGACTCGGCTGTTTTAATTCAACCAAATAATCTGGAAATCAGAATTGGTGGTATTCCCTTTATTATCGATTCTCTTCAACCGGACAGTTTTTCTGCGATCGTAGATTATAGACAATTCGACAGTCTGGGATATGCACCGATTGAAGTCACTATCCCCCACTCGCTTTTAATAATAAGTCAATCGGCCGATTCCGTAAAACTAATCAGGAAATAAATGCTTACGCTCGGTATTGAATCATCGTGCGATGAAACCTCGCTGGCTGTAATCAAGGATGGCCGGGAGATTTTATCCAATATTATTTTGGGGCAGATGATTCATTCTGAATATGGCGGGGTTGTTCCGGAACTGGCCAGCCGTGAACATATGAAAGCTGTTATCTCCGTTTACCACGAAGCCCTAAAAAAGGCGAATGTTAATCCCGACGATATCGATTTATATGCTGCCACCTACGGTCCCGGTCTTGTCGGCGCCCTGCTTGTTGGATTGAACTTTGGCAAAGGATTGGCCTATGGAAAAAACAAGCCGTTTATTGCCGTCAATCATCTTGAGGGACATATCGCCGCCAATTTTTTGATGCATAAAAACCTGCCGCCAAAACATCTGACCTTGGTCATCTCCGGCGGACATACCTTGCTGGCGCAGGTAAACGGTTTTGGCAACTATCATATTCTTGGAGAAACCAAAGATGATGCGGTCGGGGAAGCTTATGATAAAGTAGCCAAACTGCTTGGCTTAGGGTATCCCGGCGGAAAAGAGATTGATAGGCTGGCCGGTAAAGGTGATAAAAACTATTTTAGGTTTCCCCGTGGCATGATAAAAGACCAAAGCCTGAATTTCTCTTACTCCGGGCTTAAGACAGCTGTGGCGCTTCATGTAAGGTCATTGTCGGAAAAAGATTTGCAGAAACATCTGGCCGATATCGCCGCCTCATTTCAGGAAGCCGCCGTCGAAGTATTGGTGGAAAAAACTATCCGCGCTGTTAAAGAACTCAACATTAAGGATGTTTCACTATCGGGCGGAGTAGCCTCAAACAGCCGATTAAAAGAATTAATGGAGAAAAATCTGTTAAAAATCAGCGGCAATTTTTACTGCCCCCCTCCAGAACTCTGCACCGACAACGGCGCTATGATAGCCGCCGCCGGTTATAGGCGATATAAACTCACCGGCCCGTCGGATTTGAATGTCAACGCCGTCCCTTATCTAAAACTGGAATAGTTATTTATAGAGAGAAATTATATTCGATTTGGAATATTTTTTAATGGAATCAATCTGCTCTTTATTCCCTGCAATAATTTTCAAATCATTTGGATTTATCATCGATAAATCAATATCACCAATATGCCGCCACTCTTTTTCCGGCACCCAGAATCCTTTAGTCCCGATTGATTGAAAATATGGCTTGTCAACTTTCTTAAGTCCTCCAAACATTTTCCTGTCACCATAGATTACTTTTCGAATTCCAATTTGATCGGCCGCCTTCTTTCTGATAGCAATCCCGTACGGTTCAAAACTCATCTCACGATAACGCGCCCGCCATTTCATCAGATTAATTGCTTCCGATGGTTTTAGTTCGGAAAAAGCTGCGGCTGAAATACCTCTTCGATAATGCCTCGATAATGCTCGTAGTCTCTTTTCCGATAATATTCTAATCAGAGTTAAATATGCTGAATGAGCATAATCATTTCTTGAATTATCAATTGATTTATAGTAATCATACAATTTTTCATCCGGCCAGGGGTTATTGGCAGTTCGGGTCCAATGTATTAAAAACCCTTCAAGCTGTTCATCTATTTTCGGATTTAATTTGTCCTTATCAATTCCATATTTGTATGATTTCCTTGTCTTGTTATATATCACCGTAAACCGCTCATCGATAACGATTTGTGATGATTTATTATTGTCGTATAATTGTTTTAAATTACTGCCTTGTCGTATCGATATCGGATAGACAATATCGGCGTCATTTATTATCAATCGATCCCGCTCTTTTTGAAAAAATGGATTATCTTTTTTTAAATTTTCAATTTCAAAAAAATACCACTCGGTCAATTTTGGCGAAAGTCGAAACTGCTTTGTGTAATATGCAATGATATCTATATTTTTCTGTTCAACAGTAACAGGAACATAAATTCGCTGTTTGATTTTATACTTTGCGGCCAGGTAAACCAGAAATTCCCATGTTTTCATACCGATTGAGGTTAAAAGTATTACATCCTGATCGGTCAACTCTTGCACGGCGAGTTTTGTATTTTTTATCCACAAATCCGAACCAACCGGACGAAGATTCTGACGCGAATTGAGTATTGCTATAGATTTCAATTTTCCACCTTTAAAGGAAAATACATAACAGCAGGAAATTAAATCAAATAAAAAATATTAGCAGAAAATAATCAATCAATAAAGCTTGGCGAGTTTAACATTGCTGTAATAATGAGTCAGAATATCTTCGTATGTTTTCCCGTCACGGGACATCCCCAGCGCACCGCACTGACACATGCCGACCCCATGGCCATAACCGCCGCCGATAAAATCGGCCCGCACTAAATAGCCGCGATTGTCTTTCTCTGTCTGTATATCAAACCCGGCCGACTGCAGGATTAGCTCGGGATTGGACGATCGTGTAAACACCCAGCGGATTCTGTCCTTGCCGAATGAATAATCGCCGCTATCGGTTTTAACGGTCATCTCGGCCACACGGCCGCCGGTGGTATGACTTTTAATTATTATATCCTGGATTTTTCCTATTTTAACCTGACGTCCCCGCTCTGAAGACAGATACTGCTCAATCCGCAACTTTAACTGTTTGACGCCGTATGACTCTTTCCATGTAAAATATTTCGACCATGAACAATAATTATCATCGGTCACCGCCTGAAGATACGGTTCCCTTACTTTGTTCCAGACCTCATCGATATCATCGGTCGAACCGCCGCAGGTCGAATGGTAATAGGCATTTATCAACTCGTCTTTGTATTTTATGACATATCCACGAGTATCGTCAATCGCCCGGGAAACCAGGGATTTTTCCACCTTAACCCCATGATATAGCTGATCGGACACATCCGATTTCATATCGTATGGCTCATCAGGGTATTGCAAAAGATGCGCCATTGCATAGGTCCGTGCCGCTACCGCCTGTGCCTTAACCGCTTCAATTTCCGGTTCGCCAACCTTACCCAGCTCCGGTGGTACCACCCCTTTCAGATAATCATCCATATGCACTATATTGATTAACTGCAGATTGACACCATGCGGAATAACTTTAAAAATACCGCGATATCGAGAACCGGGAATTTCAAGCAAATCATCTTTATGCCTAGGCATAATCATAACTTCATTGAAATTGTCATCAATTTTATTGTTCTTCATCCAGACCGATAGCTTACCGCTTTTCTGGCGAATAGTAACCGGTTGCGACGAGTAATAAACAAAACTGTTATCACCGCGCATACATTCTACCGAAAACGATTTACCGCCATCGATAGTCATCTCCTTTTTCCCGTTTTCAAGAAGAATCCGGACAAATGGTAATCGGATATAGTTAGCTTCGGTTCCTTCATGCAACCGCGGAACAACGCCGCATCCCCAGATAATTAAAATAAGCAGAAGAACCGATGATATTTTCACCGTTAATCGAACTATATTTCCCCCGCTTATACTCAGTGACATAGTCTATTCCTTTTTAAATCTCGCCGTCTGCGGCGGCTGAATTGTCCGGCCACCCAAACTGTTTTCCCCTGCTCCGGTAATATGGCCAAGGATAGTGGCTAAACCGGTTATTGTTCCGGCGCCCATTATAGCATAACAAACCGCCTCCAGATAATCTGGATTGAAGCCGAGTCTGTCAACAGAAAAGAATCTTACTCCGGGTAAATTCGCCCCAAGCCGTTTTATTAAAAATTTATTCGATGTCCCGCCACCCAGTAGATAGATTTTGTTTATTCTGTTTTTTCCGACAATTTTCTCAATCGAGTTGGTGATACCAACCGCCGTTAATTCAGTTGTTGTTGCCAGAATATCAAACTTTTTTAGACCCATCTTAGATCCATAGCTGATTATTTTTTTGGCGAATTTCTCTCCAAACCGTTCCTTCCCGGTCGATGGGCCATATTTCCCTTTCAAAAAATTATCCGCCAGCAAAATTGTCAGGAGGCGAAAAGATATTTTCCCCTTCGAAGCCAGCTTGCCGCCATAATCAATTCGTTTCCCAAAATATTTTGAGGTTATAATATCTATCAGACTATTGCCCGGGCCGCAATCGGCCGCAATCATCTTTTTCGCCAACGATTTCCTGGGAATAAGAAAATAATTAGCTATCCCGCCAATATTTATCAGCATCCGGCTCTCGCTTTTCGAAGCAAACAGATGCCGCATCGCCCAACAGGTAATCGGCGCCCCCTCACCGCCAGCGGCAATATCGGCCTGCCGAAAATCGGCAACCGTAATAAGTCCGGTACGATTCGCAACAGTTTCCGGATGACCCAGCTGCAATGTTCCGCTTTCCGATCTCCTGCCGATTTTCACTTTCCCCGGAAGATGACGAATCGTCTGTCCGTGCGAGGCAATTATATCCGGATAGATTTTTTTCTTCGCCAGTGTTTGACAGAAATTAAAAGCCTGCTCTCCATAAAAAGCACCAAGTTTTCTGTCGAGCTCAATAATTGTATCTATCGATTTTATTCGGTTGTCAATAGCATCATTTATCAAAGCGCCGAGCTTTTTTGGATAACGAACAGTTGCACCCTTAATAAAATTAATCTTAGGGGCCTTCGCTGACAAATTTATTTTAATCCCCGCTAAATCAAGGCCATCAGCCGAGGTGCCGGAGTTTAGTCCGACAACAATAAAATTCTTTTTCTTTATTATTCTCGTTAATGACATAAAATTTACAGAACCGGCATCGTCAATTTCGACTTAATTCCCGAAATTCTATCCAATGAGGCTTTTAATATTTTTTTGTCTATTCGTCCCTGACGATATTCCTCCTTAAAATAGGCAATCGCTTCGGAGGTTGCATGATAATTTTTTCCAAACAGAAGGATATCATGTCCAGCATTAAATGCTTTTACCGCCCGTTCACCATATTCACCAAGACCGTCGGCCCCATGCATCAAAAGATCATCGGTGA
>CBFCZE010000084.1:0-12192 GCA_965602655.1 uncultured bacterium | reverse complement strand
GCATTGATAACCATATCATTCCATTCGAATTTATCCTGAAGATAAAGTGCCCA
The DNA here is from genome assembly GCA_965602655.1 of uncultured bacterium. Taxonomy (GTDB): domain Bacteria; phylum Zixibacteria; class MSB-5A5; order GN15; family PGXB01; genus JAAERC01. The sequence goes on along the minus strand of CBFCZE010000084.1, from coordinate 12,139 downwards.
GGTTAACGGATGCTTGGCTTCATCTCGCCAAGTTTCATCAGAAGATTCAAGTTCCAGACCATGACGGTCATAACCATAGTTATCAACATTAATAGTATCTGCGTTGGCCGGGAACAACGAACGGAAATATCTTAGAGTATTCCTCTGGAAGTCAAATCCGAACTTAAGCAGATGCTGATTGGTTACCTGACTGGATATATCAGCGTCAATACCTATATAGGATGATTTTCTTCTTAAATAATCATCCCAGATATGTCCTTCGTCGGTATCAGGCGTAGTCACACCTGAAGTATCATAAATGCCATCCCATTGCCAGAATAAACCGGTTCCATCCTGGGCAGGATTTCCGGATCCCGGCCAGTCAGGTCTTGCATAAAGATCAACATCTGTAAAATAGAGACCGTCGCCGCGCATACGTTCGGTCTGGAAATAACTTCCCGCAAGTGTATAAAAAGTTTTGGGGGAAAGCGTATGGGTCCACTTAACATATCCGGATTGGTTTAAATCCAGATAACGCGGCGTATGTTCAATGTTAAAGCGATACGTGTGCAGGTACTGAGACCAGTTATCTCTGGAATACATAGCACCGGCTTTAATATTCATGTTGTCATTTACCTTATATGATAACTTACCATGACCGGACCATCCTCCCAGCCAATTACTGGGAAGCTTTTCATCCATAATCCCCGAAGGTTGGCGGTCACCCTGCCACCGTCTTTCTCCTGAAAGGAAAAAGGTTGATCCCTCAAGTCCCGGAATGGGTCCGCTGACATTACCGGTATAAACATTGTAATCGTACTGTTCGCCTATATTATCGGTAATTACTTCAACGGCGCCTGAATATTTCTGAGCACCTTCTTTTGTTGTCGCATTGATAATACCGGAAGCTACCCAGCCATATTCAGCATTGAATCCACCGGTTGTTATCTCAATTTCAGCCAGTGAATTACTACTGATATTTATTGAAGCCAAACCGGATAGAGGATCCTGTTGGGAGAATCCATCGACAAAATAGGCAACCTCCGAGGGGCGACCGCCACGGATATTAATTTCGGCCGTATTAGAGGCCGCTCTTTCCGTATTGCTGGCTCTCTGTCTGACGCCTGGATTATCACGAAACGCGACAACGCCAGCCTGAAAACCGACAATATCCTGATAGCCGCGAGTTGGCATATTTTCAATATCTTCGGTTTCAATAATCTTCATAGTTGCCGTTTTGTCTCTGATAATCAACGGTCGTTCTGAAGTAACTCTAATGGTTCTCCCCAAATCCAACGCCTTTTTGGAAAGCGTGATATCATTATAAGTTGTCAAATCAACTGATACCTTGACATTCGTAATTTCAACCGGGGCATAACCGATTAGAGATACCTTAACAACGTGGGTGCCGACGGGAACATTTAGTATAAAATACTCGCCGTCTTCATTAGTAAGCCCCCCCATTACTGTACCAACGATGGAAACGGCTACTCCCGGTAAAGGTTCACCGGTTTCCTCGCCAACAATTGTACCGGATAACTTTCCTGAAGTTCCGGCTAATACGCTCATCGGCAGAGCTATCATTACCGACAGAGCGAATATTAACAGTATGGAAATTGTTTTACTCTTCAACTTTCATACCCTCCATTGGTTAATGGTTAATAAACAAAAATTTTTAATTGGTTAAATCCTCCTTTCACCCTTGGGGTGTTTCAATAAATGGTTAATTAGATATATTATTAACTTTAATTATTAAATAAAACACTTATCCCATAAAAGCACATCCATTGCATCGACATATCGCTATGTCATTAACGTCCTGTGTTTACCTTACTTGTCAAAAAGTAGAAATTTGTAAATATCTTGTCAATAAAAAATAATATTAATCGAAGTAATTTTTTTGCCACTTTTTTATTCATTTTCATTCAATAATATTAGAATAAATATCGGCATAAGTCCTTAAAACATAAGCATTCTCGAAATAATTTACTGTGCAGTAAGCGGAGTGAGGTAAATCAGGAATTTCATTATGTACTTTCCAAAACAACTGTAATTTTGATAAAAATTCAAAAAAAACAAAAAAAATTGAAAAAATTTCTATTGATTAAGTTTTAACATTATGGCTATAATTTGTTTAAGTTAATAATATAAAGGCCAACAATAACATTTTGTATGAAAGCAACTAAGACTTAAATAGATTAACCAAAACTAATCTCAGGAGGAGAAAAGAAAATGAAACGTTCACTGATACCGCTAATCATGATATTCATAGTTGTATTATTGACCAGCCAGGCCTATGCCGATGTTACGACATCAGGAGAGGTTCGCGTGCGATGTGAGTACGACAGCAATTCCGATGATTCCTTTAACAAGAATGACGCCACCGTGCATGAAACCTTTCTGCGAACCAGATTTAATATCAATGCTGAAATTAATGACAACGCCAGCGCCTTTATTCAGTTTCAGGACAGCCGCAGCTTTGGCGACCCCGAGTCCGGCGATGTGGGCGATCATGGTGACGTATATCTGCACCAGGGCTATTTCACAGTTAATCAGCTTTGGAACAATGGCATTGGACTTAAAATCGGCCGATTTGAAGTAAAACTGGGGAATGAGCGTGTCTTTGGCGCGGTTGGTTGGAATAATGTAGGGCGTGTATGGGATGGGATGCATTTCTTTTACGAAGTAAATAATTATGATTTTGGAGTATATTGGCTAAGACCGCGGGATGATTTTAGTGTAGATGAAAATTCCGATTTTGACATTTACGGAATAACCGCCGATCTTAAACCGCTTAATCTGGAGCTATTTGGCCTATTGGAAAAAGACGCCTTTGAACCTGTTCCTCCCGGAGATGATAATATCAACCAACTCGATAGAATCAGTGTTGGCTTGTATTATTATAGACTTCACAAACAGTTCGATTTTACATTAAATGGAGTTATTCAAACCGGTAATATTTTTGAAACGGGTGCTACCGAGGAATCAGATATCTCCGCCTTCATGTTTGCCTTTGAGGCCGGCTACTCTTTGGAGGGGGAAATGAACCCACGCCTGGCGTTTGGATTCGATTATGCTTCGGGTGATGATGATCTCAACGATGACAAATATAAAACATATGATAACCTTTACTATACCGGCCACAAATTCCACGGTTTTATGGATTACTTCACGACTTTTCATGAGGCAGGATTGATGGATATCATGGTACGAGCCAAATTAAATCCGTTTGAGGGTTGGACGGTTAAAGGTGATTTCCATCTGTTCAGCCATACCGCCGATTATACTTCATTGGTTGATGGAGAAAGAACCAAGGACGCCGGTTCTGAGTTTGATCTGACAGTGACAACTTCAAATATATCGGGAATCAAATTTACCGCCGGCGCCTCAATGTTTATGCCCAAAGAAGATTTTGCCGGAATGGATGATCCAGAGACGGCATTCTGGTATTACTTGATGATGACTGCCGGATTCTAATCACAAAGATATTTTTGCTTTTAAAAAAAGCCGCCTGAATTTCAGGAGGCTTTTTTTATTCTCCCCTCATTTCTTTTAATAAGAGATTATGTTAATAATTATCTTACATCGTAACGGAGAAACGAGACAAAGGCTCCGGTAAACGATAAAAATATATATAATATCAATAAACCAAAATCGACCACAACCGGCGCCACCGTTTCTTTCAGTGATACACCGGGTACCATAAATCGAGGAATATCAGTAATATCAAGCTGGTCTTTACTTCGACTTCCCTTAATCGACATATCTGTGGCACCATCTTCTTCCATTTTTATGGCAAACATGACACGCCCGTCATCCCCGGTTTCGGATTGTTTTCTTTCAACAAACTGATAAAATTGATTGCGATATTCATTTATGGCATCTTCATACCGGTTTTTGACCCTGATATCCGTCCCGGCCAACGTCATCGCCCCCAACTGATAGGCCGATGCCGGAGAAAATCGCGACAAAACAAAGGCTAATTTTTCCTGAGCCGCTTTCCTTTGTCTTAAGTCCTCTCGTAATCTAAGACCATACTGATCAATTTCTTTTTCGATTTCTTTTCTGAGCGAATCTTCTGTTTCCATTCTTGCCCAAAGAGCTTCATCATCAAAAGCATCATCTTCCGAAGAATTATTTTGGCTATCTTCCCAGCGCTCCTCGCTGCCCTGGTAGAATTTTTCCCAGCGTTCTTTTGAAAAACCGCTGATTTGCCCCTCAATTTCCGCAATTCTGGGGACCTTAATTATATTGCCGGCCGCCATTACCCCGGCTCGCGGGACAATCATAATAAATATCACCCAAACAACCAGGGCTGCTAAAAAGGAGACTGCCGACCTTTTGGTTAAAGATGAGATAAAAACGCCAAGAAAAATAAAACAGGTAAACAACAACAGCGATAATGAGAGGAAAAGGCCAATCCTGAGCCAGTGATCAATTGTCAAAGGAATACCATAAAACAAAATTAATAACAACCCCAGCAGAATTGGAATACTAATCGGAATTACCAATCCCAGCCACGATCCTATCGCTTTTGCAGTAAGATATTGTGCCCCCGATACCGAATTTGAAAATACCAATTTTAGCGTTCCGTCCTCTCTTTCACCATTGATAGCATTAAAAGTAAAGAGAACCGCAAAAAGGGTCAGCACAAACTGAACAATAAAGGCAAAATCAATAAAACGAAATATGGCATAGATCGGGTCGTCGGAATAGGCGCTGTTTTTCAGTTTGGCACCTTTTTCGCCGGAAACGCCCGACCAGCGACCTATATCATAATCCAGCCCCGAAACAAAAATCTGCATCGGATCGGGGGCACGATATACTTTCGTGTGCATCCGTCCCCATGATGTACTTTGTCTGAGTTCCTGATCAACCAGTTGCGAATTGGCTTCATATCGGCTCACCATTGTTTTATATTCTGAGATTCCAGTGAACAGCGATAATAATATCAGAACAGAACAAACGGCAAAAGTCCCGACAAATTTGGGACTGAGAATAATCGATCTTAGCTCTTTTTGAATTAAAGTAATAAACATACCGTATCTCCAATAATAATCTTATCTGACATCATATCTGACAAAGGCAACAAATGCGCCGGCAAAAAATATCATATTAAAGAGCAGCAATAAGCCCAAATCAGCCACTGCCGCCTTAACCGATTCGGCGGGAGTAACATCGGTATATTTGAATTCGGGGAGTTCTCTGGTATCAATCGCCGTCGGTTTGGCCGCTTTGTCCTCTACGTCGCCGCCGCCGCTGCATGCCGTAGATTGTCGAATCTTAATTCCCCCGCCGGTAATTAATCCAGTTTTTTCTTTCATGAAACTTCCAAACTGTCCCTGATAACTTCTGGCCTCATCGTAAAATCTGTTTTTCAGACCGATAGAGGTCCCGGCCAGATATGATGTGGCCAAAGATAACGAGGTGGCCGGTGAAATTCGGGCAAGAAAAAAGGCCAGCTTTTCCTGAGTTTTTTGACCATTACCTCTTTCTTCATAGAGCCGTCCCGAAAAACTCTGCATTTTTGAATCGCGAACCTCACTGAGCGAATCAATATAGGTATTCATTTGTCTTGATAAAGCGTCAAAATCATCGGTCGGGCCCTCAAACTTATAATTCTCCAGTCCTTCTGTAAACTCATCCAACAATTGCGCCCGCAGGCTCGATTTTTGGTAGGCGATTTCGTCGACGGATAGGACATTAATCGAACGCGCCGCCAGCAAAACTGAAACTCTGGGAACGATATGAATACAGATCACCCAGATGACCAATAGAACTAAAAACGAATTTGCCGATCGACTGGTCAGCGATGACACAAACACCGACAGCGTTAAAAACAGACTGGCATAAAGAAGCCCGGTCATTATAATCAAAAGAAGTCTTATCCACTCATCGCCGGATAATGAAACAGACATCATCGGCATAATCAAAGTTCCGATAGCTATGGCCGGTAGGACAGAGATTGTCAAAGCAGCAAATCCCCCGATTAGTTTTCCGAGTATATAGGTTTGACGCGGAAGAGCATTGGCAAATGAAAGCCGGAGAGTACCGCGCTCTTTTTCGCCGCTCACGGCATCATAACCCAAAAGAATGGCAAATAAAGATAGTATAACCTTAAAAATAAATTCCAAATCCAAAAACCTGAAAATAGCAAATACAGGATCTTCATTATAGCGGCTGTCCTCAATGGGAATACTGCCACGACCCTCAATAATGGCCGTCCGTCCGATATCATTGGAAACTCCGGAAACCAGTGATGCCAAAGGTTTGGGGGGTAAAAATATTCGGGTATTTTCCAGTTCGTTCCATTCGGTAAGCCCCGCCATTGACCTGGTATTTTCGGCCCGTGACGCCTCATAATATGCCTGATTCAGATTAAATCTGGTCGTCCCGATATAAAAGGCGACTATTATCAGTAAGGCACAGGCGCCAAAAGTAATTATAAATTTGGTCGAGTTGATTAGATCTCTTATTTCTTTCTCAATTATCACCTTAAGCATTGGTCACTCCCGTTGCATTTGCAATAGAGACGCCGCCGGCCATATATTGCATATATAATTGCTCAAGGTTTTTACCGGCTATTTCCTCAGCTGTCTGTTGCATTATTATCTGCCCGCTGTCCATAATGGCGACAACATCGGCAATTTCTTTAGCCCTGAAAATATCATGAGTTGACATCAAAATTGCCTTGTTTTCATCGCGAAGTGATTTAATCAATTCGATAAAATCGCGGCCGGCTTTGGGATCAAGACCGGCTGTCGGTTCATCTAACAATATGACCGAGGCATCTTTTAAAATGGCAATCGCTATTCCGCATTTTTGGCGCATTCCTTTAGAAAAACCGGCCAGACGTTTATTATGGACATCAGCCGAAAGTCCGACCCGAAGGAGGACATCACGATAATCGCTTTTTGTATAATCTTTTTTGCCGCCAAGTTTGGCAAAAAAATCAAGATTCTGAAGAGCCGTAAAATTAGAATAAAGCCGCACGTTCTCTGAAACAAACGCGACCTGTTTTTTTGCCTCAAGCGGCTCCCTGTGGCAGACAATTCCTTTTATTCTGGCTTCCCCCTCGGTCGGTTCGAGAAAACCGAGGAAAAGATTTATGGCTGTTGTCTTGCCGGCACCGTTTCCACCCAGAAGTGCAAACACTTCTCCCGGTGATATTGAAAAGGATACGTGATCCAGAGCCAGAACTCCATCTTCATACCGCTTAGTCAAATTAACAGCTTCAAGCGCCGGAGTCATACTTTCTAAATGATTATTACTCATAATAGTATCTCCTATTGATGATTCTTTTACCGTTTCGACAACCGAACGCCATAGACAATCACGCCGCCGACAACACCGAGTATAAAGAGGACTATTAAGATTGTCCCCCAGATATTGGTTTCAGGTCGAATTTCGACAGTGGCTATTTTATCGCTTCCGTTTATTAAAATCCCATTGGACAAGCCTGAAGTTTGAATACGAACCTCATACTTTCCGACCGAAATATCCTCCGGCGGCTTGAATTTCAGATTTACCCGCGCCTCTTCCCCAATTTCCAATGAATTGATATTTGATGGCGTGATTTCTTTGGTCCAGTTCAAGGGAACATCAGCCTGAATTTCTATCTGATCCAGCCGTCGACTGCCCTCGTTTAGCAGATCAATACTTATCTCAACTGTTTCATCGGCTAAAATCGAATGATAAAGTTGGGGTGCCCGGGCAAGAAGTTCACCTTTGCCTTTTGGAAGCAGTTCCAACCTGACATATCCAACATCAAGTTGTTTTAATTCCTCTTCTGTCCATTCCTTTGTCCCGGCATCTGCAAATATATCGGTTTTATCATTTGGTATTGCCAGAACATAGAACGGAATCGGCTGATCCATAATAACCTCGTCGGTAGAACGATCTGGCAAAGCGATTTGCAAGACAGCCTGCTTGGTGCGGCTGCTTTCGGTGAATTTAACCTGCCGCAGGCGGACCTGTCCCGAAGCATCTTTAAAATGACGGCTGATCTGTCTGGGAAGATTGACTACCTCCAGCGTATAAGTATTACTGGTGCCACTGAAAAGTTCAAGAGTCAAATCATAGTCAGCTTTTTTGCCAAGCCCGACCTCCTGTGAAAACTGCTCGGATTGAACCGCCACCTGATTTACCGTAGCGTCTTTCTGCAAAAAGATTTTCATGCTTCGCTGATTGCCGTTTCCGTATATCAAAAAAACTGTCACCGCATCAACATCCTGAAGCAGCGCAAAATCAATCTTCTGAGGCTGTCCATATTGTAATTCCGTGATTTTAGCCTCATACGGCTGACTGATAATGGCATTTTCTTCGTTCAAAAGTGAGACATAGACATTATTAATAACATCTGGTTGCAGTGATCTAAACAGGGCATCATCAATATTGAGCAGCTTTCTGAATTCGGCGGTCCCGCCGGATGTATTGGCCAGTGTCAAACTAACTCGTTTGGAACCGTCCGGGCCATGATATTTCACTGCCGAAGTAACCGAGATATATTGTTTTTCAAACAGAACTGCCAGAAGCGATTGCTGATAATTAACCTCAGCATCAGAAAATACGGATCTTGCCCGATCAAGTTCAACCCGGGTAATTAAATCCTTTTCAAAAAGTGTTTGCTGGCGTTCATATTCCGTTCGGGCAATCTCAAACGCCTCCTTGGCCCGCTTTAATCCAAGAAGCCGATACTGGTCATCGCGCTGATTAAACGGATTATATGTTTGTGCCAAAACACCCGAAACCAAAAGCGTCGCCAGACAAAATGTTATTATGATATAAATAAATTTCTTCCGCACGATTATTGCCCCTGCTTTTGAATAATTTTGACCGGTTTGGCACCACAGCCAGATTTTGGTTTTTCAAATTGCAGAATAATTTCTTTTCCGCCCCGTAACATTATCAAATCAGCCTTCTCACCCGCCTTTATTTTGTCATAAATCTGTGTCAGTTCTTTTGCCGAAGTAATCTTATGGGATTGAATTTTAATTAATTGATCGCCGTTTTCCGGCTGGTTTCCAGCAAAAACCGTTGACATCTCGGTTATAACATCGGCGACAAATATCTGTCCATCTTTTTCAGAAAGAACAATACCCAATTCAACAAGATCCGGAATTATATTACCAATATCACCGCCGCCGGGAGCCGGAAATGTTTTAATCATCATCTTTCCGGGCGCATCCTTGGGATCCATTTTGGTAAATTTTACAATAAAAATATCTTTGTCCCGGCGAACGCCGAATTTTAACTCATCTCCAATACCCAAAGCATTATATGTTTCCTCCATCAGCGATACCATTTTCATACTCTTGCCGTTAAACATCTTTATAATATCGCCGGCCTGAATATCCACCGCCTTGTAATTCTCAGGCCTTTGGTCCGAAGGAAGAACCATCTCCACTTTCGGGCCATCATCAGATTTGACAATAATAGCGCCCACCTCCGGAAGCATGAAGATTTCTCCCGGCTCACCGCCCAAAGTCATCGTTTTGATAACCTGTGCCTGGGACGGCAACCAGAGCATAAACAGGGCCATTAAAATTACACTGTTTTTGATGAATCCTTTTTTTTGCCAGAGTCTGTTCATTTTGACTCTCCTCCAATTTGGCTTGAATAATTTTTGTTTCTATTTTGTTATACTTGATAAATAACTAACAGGTTGCGTTTCACATAGTTAACTTATGTTACCAATTGTTAAGAAATGTTAATTGAGGTGTTTCTTTGAGATTTTTTGCGTATAATAGAACCAGAATTATGGCGTTATCAAAAAAAATAGTCGGTATTATCGTAGCCCTGATTGTGATATCAATGGCCGGTTTGATAGTCCTTCAGGTAACTCTGTTGGGTAGTACAAAAACGCTTAAAGAGCAAACCTTCCGTCATAACGTATCCAGCGCCTTAACATTAGTTGTCCAGGCGATAGATACATATGAGGCGACAATTACCGCCTTCGAAATTGCCGGCGACTCACTTCTTGACAAGAATATAAGTATGTATGCCAAAGTCCTTCGAGGAAGCTATAATGACACTGTCCCGCAAAAAATAATGGTAATCTCAAATGATACAAATATCTGCTTGGACGATTCCAACGCAGTATTTAAACAGCTTGAATTAACGTCATTTATTATACCCGATTCGGCATGTCGTGTCGATTCGACAATTGTCGGTGATGTAGAGCTTGATCGACCCGGGATAATTCATCTTGAGCATGATTTGCCTGATAGCGGACAGATAATGTATAGAATTCAGGCCGATGACGACAGTCTCCGAATCAGTTTTCTCGAAAGGGTGTTGGATAAGCTCTGGAAAGATTCACTAGCTTCGATTCAGGAAAGAATTGATCCTGATTTGCTCGACTCGGTTCTTGAATCCAGCCTGAAACAAGCCGGGATAGAACTGGATTATGTTTACTCCATAAAAACCAAGGGTATAGATTCCCTCTGGCCAAAACCTGAGCAATACGAAAATGAGCTTTTGGCCAGTGAATTTAGAACCCGTCTTTTCCCCCTTGATCTTTTAATCCCGCCAAGTGAGCTTCTTATATATTTTCCATCCGGCGATTTTTATGTCTGGCGCCAGCTTGGGCCGATGCTGATTTTAACCACAATATTTTTGATTATTCTCATCTTCTGCTTTATCTATATTATTAGAACATTAATAAATCAAAGAAGAAACGCCTCGCTGATGGTTGATTTTGTCAACAATATGACCCATGAGTTTAAAACACCGATATCAACGGTTGCCCTGGCGTGTGAGGCCATTGTTCGACCCGATATAATAACAAACAAAGAGAAGGTCACCAAATTTTCAAAAATGATTCTTGATGAAAACGCCCGTTTGCGGCGTCAGACCGAAAAAATTCTACAGATGGCTACTCTGGAAGAGGGTGATTTTGAGCTGAAGTTAACCAAGGTTGATATCCATAAAATAGTTGGCGATGCAATTAACAATATCGCGCTTCAGATTGAAAACCGCGGCGGAAGTATTAAATATTCATTGGATGCGGATAATTTTGTCTTGGAGGCTGATAAAGATCATATTTCAAATATAATTTTTAATCTTCTGGATAACGCTATTAAGTATTCGCCAGATAATCCCAATATTACGGTAACGACTAAAAATGTCGAAAATAATATTTGTATTACTGTCGATGATAAAGGCCGAGGAATAAGTCCTGAAGATTTAAAAATGGTTTTCAAAAAATATTATCGGGTTTCGACCGGCAATATTCACGATATCAAGGGGTTTGGCCTGGGACTGAGTTATGTAAAACTGATGGCGGAAGCACATGGGGGTAAAATATCGCTAAAAAGCAGATATGGCGAAGGAACCTGCGCCGAGATATTATTACCTGTTTTCCGGCGAAACAGAAAAACAAATGATGCATAAAATTTTGCTTTTGGAAGACGATCCGAATCTTGGTCTGATAATTCGGGAACATCTTCAACTGAACGGCTATAAAGTCACTCTGGCCGTAAACGGCGAAGACGGGATGGCCGCTTTTCACAAAGAGGAATATGATCTCTGCCTGGTCGATGTCATGATGCCGAAGATGGATGGTTTTTCCTTTGCCCGGAAGGTCAGGCAAAAGGATACTGATATCCCGTTGATTTTCCTGACGGCGAAATCTTTAAGAGAAGATAAAATCGAAGGTTTCCAAATCGGTTGTGATGATTATATCACCAAACCGTTCAGCGTTGAGGAACTGATTTTAAGAATCCAGGCGGTCTTAAAAAGAACCGTTGGTGCAGGCCAAAAACAGTCTCAGACATCTTTTGATATAGGTAAATTCAGCTTTGACAGCAAAAGGCAAATATTAAAAGGTAAAGCTAATCAATACAATCTGACCTCAAAGGAATCGGAGCTTCTGCGGCTATTATGTTTGAATCAGGATAGAGTCCTTGAACGAAGCGCGGCCCTGAAAAAAATATGGGGCTCTGAAAGCTATTTTGATGGACGCAGTATGGATGTATTTATTTCCAAACTCAGGAAATACCTAAAAGACGACAGCCGTATTGAAATCATCAATATTCACGGCAAGGGCTTCAAGCTGATTATCGGTGAGTAGAAATATATTCACTTGATTAAGATTATACCCTTTTTATTAAATAGTTTCTGACAAACTGGCATTTCCCCCATCTGTTTATTATAATAT
>CBFCZE010000083.1:0-12227 GCA_965602655.1 uncultured bacterium | reverse complement strand
GAAAATGATAAAAAACGATATATAAAAATCGGCGCCCCGGAAGATAGAATTGAGGTGCTTGGCAACTTAAAATTTGATGCGACTGCTGATATTATTTCAGATGATCAAAAAGAACAATTAAAAAAGATACTCCCTTTTAAAAAAGAGGCTAAACTGTTTATAGCCGGTTCGACACGAAAAGAAGAAAATGAAATTATCCTGAGGATATTCAAAAAACTGACAGAGAAATTCTCAGAATTGAATTTTATCCATGTCCCGAGACATCTTGAAAAAATAAATGAAATACAAAAGCTGGCAGAGAAATATGAAATATCATACTGTCTGTATTCAGAAATGGACAATTTGGCGCAAAATGTATCGGCGGTTGTAGTTGATAAAATGGGACTGCTCAATCAACTATATGCAATTTCAGATATCGCCTTTGTCGGCGGAACGCTGGCCGATATCGGCGGGCAAAATATTCTCGAACCGGTCTGGGCCGGGATACCGGTTTTGTATGGTCTGTCGATTTTTAATGTCCGGGATAGTTCTGATTATATCTTGGAAAATCAACTGGGTGCTATGGTTAAAGACGAAAACGAGCTGTATGATAAGTTATGTTTGTATTTCAATAATGAATTGGCTTTTAAAAGAAAAGGTGAAATTTCATCTGAAAAATCGCGGGCAGACAAAACGGCCCAAATAATCCTTGAGAATATGTAATTTGGAAATTCATGGAAAGTATCTGGATAAAAATAATAAGCAACAAAACCAATCCACTGCATTGGCCGACTCTGGTGGTTCTTGCGATTATCTCATGGTTTTATCGTATCGCCTTATTACTTCAAAATATTTTCCGGACAAAACCGGTACGGACAAAAGCGGCGGTAATATCAGTCGGTAATCTTACGATCGGCGGAACCGGAAAGACTCCGGTAACAATTTTTCTGGCCGATTATTATCTCGGTAAAGGAAAAAAGGTCGGGGTGGTCTCGTCTGGTTATGGCAGGAAAAACAAAGACGAAATATGCGGAACCGGCCGGGAAATTTCAGAAAAAAATATTTCCGAGATCGGCGATGAATTGATGGAAATGGCCGAGAGACTGCCGGAAATATATTTTTCCGTATCAAAATCAAAAACCGATGCGGCTGTACAACTTGAAAAGAAATATCAGCCTGAGGTTATTATTGTCGATGATGGTTTTCAGCATCGGAAACTCTTTCGGTCTTTGGATATCCTTTTGATTGACGCCTGTAACGATTTAAGGAGTGAATCTGTTTTCCCGCTGGGACGATTAAGAGAGAATTTATCCGCCGGTGAAAGAGCTGATCTGATTCTTCTGACCAAGGTAAATTTTATAGAAAGCCAAAACGACTTCCCCAAATGGCTCAAGAGCCGATTTCCGGACAAGCCTGCCGCCGATCTCTTATTTATAAATGATATTCTGGTTTCTGAAAATGATGAAATACCACTCAATTCAATATCAAACAAAAGCAGCTACCTTTTTGCCGGAGTCGGGAATTTTAACGGTTTGCGCAAATATGTTAGACAGAGTTTCCCCAATTTAGCCGGTTGGCGACAGTTTTCTGATCATTGCCGGTATGATCAAACTGATATAGATAACATAAGAAATGATTTGGAAAAATTTCGGTCGGAGTTTATTATCACCACTTACAAAGATTATACAAAACTAAGAGACTTTGATTTTGGGCAGCAAATTTATTATCTTAAGCTTAAACTCCAACTGGAAGGCGAGACAAAAGCCGTTTTTGAAAAATTAGATTCTATAATAGAGAATTAATAGTGGAAAGCAGATACGATTTCATAATTATCGGTTCAGGAATAGCCGGATTGTTTTTTGCTCAAAAAGTGGCCAATATTGTTCCCGGATCAAAAGTCGCTGTAATCACCAAAAAGGGTGAGACCGAGTCGAATACCAACTATGCCCAGGGTGGTATTGCTACCGTGATGTCCGGGATTGACAGTTTCGGTTCACATATTGAGGATACGCTTAAATCGGGCGCGGGTCTGTGTAAAAAGAAAGTTGTCGAGGAGATAGTTAAAAACGGCCCCGGGGTAATCGACAAATTAGTTGAAATCGGAGTCCGCTTTACCAGGGAGAAAGGGGAATTTGATCTTGGCCGTGAGGGCGGTCATTCCTCCAAGCGGGTTGTGCATGCCGGCGATCTGACCGGCCGCGAAATTGAGCGGGCCTTATTAAACGCCTGCCGTAAAAATAAGAATGTTGATATTTTCCGAAACACAATTGCTCTTGATCTTATTACATACAATCATCGCGGCCATTGGCGTTGCGGGGGCGTTTATACCTTTTCCCGGCGCAAGCGTGTTTTCAGAAGCTTCTACGCCCCGATAACAATGCTCGCCACCGGCGGTATCGGTCAGGTATATTATAATACGACAAATCCGGATATCGCCACCGGCGATGGAATAGCGATGGCTTATCGCGCCGGTGCACGAGTGGCAAATCTCGAATTTATTCAATTTCATCCAACAGCATTATATGATCCTGATGGCAGACCATTTTTAATATCCGAAGCGGTCAGGGGTGAGGGTGCTATTTTAATTAACTCGGCTGGTAAACGATTTATGAAAAAATATCACCCGCAGAAAGAGCTGGCCGCCCGGGATATTGTCGCTCGCGCTATCGATAACGAATTAATGGAAAGCGGTGATGATTGTGTCTATCTTGATATTAGCCGCAGGCAGGCATCTTTTATTAAGAAGCGGTTTCCGAATATTTATAAAGAATGTTTGAATCGAGGAATAGATATTACCAAAGAGCCAATTCCGGTGGTTCCCTCGGCTCACTATAACTGCGGCGGGATAGTTTCCGATTTGTACGGTCAAACCGATATAGAGGGAATGTATGTTTGCGGCGAGGCGGCTTTCACCGGTATGCACGGGGCCAACCGACTGGCTTCAAACTCTCTGTTGGAAGCAGTAGTTATGTCTGATTATTCAGCTAATGCTGCCGCCGACTTTTTTAAGAAGCATAAATTTCCAAAAACACCTCCTGCTGAAAAATGGCTCCACTCATCTATTATCAGACGTAAGGATAAAATTGTAATCTCCCATGACAGATTTTCACTGAGAAAACTCATGTCAGACTTTATGGGAATAGTCAGAACCTCCAGTCGTCTGGAAATGGCCCATGATCGGGTGAAACTGATTCTTAAGGAGATAGATTCTTATTATCTCAGTCATCCATCCTCTTATGACATTATTGAACTTCGAAATATTGCCCTGGTTGCCAGCCTGATTATTCGGTGTGCCCTTCGAAGAAAGGAATCCCGCGGTCTGCATTATATTCTCGATTATCCCGAAACCGATGATAAAAAAGGCAGGCGCAACACAATTATCAAACCGCCCAATTATAAATCTTTCAGGAGGAAGAATGCCCGGAAAGGATGAAATGATTCTGATATTGGATTTCGGTTCTCAATACACGCAATTGATTGCCCGGCGAATACGCGAAGAAAATATATATTGCGAAATTGTCCCATTCAATACCGACCTGACTCCCTATAAAAACGGGCTTGTTAAGGGGTATATCCTTTCGGGTGGACCGGCCTCGGTTACCGATTCTAATGCTCCTCGGCTGGACAAATCATTTTTCGAATCCGATAAACCTATTCTGGGTGTTTGTTATGGAATGCAACTGATGGCCGCGACTCTTGGTGGTGAACTTAATAAATCTGAAAACCGCGAATACGGGCAGTCACAGATTACAGTTAATACCAAAAGCAGATTATTCAAAGGAATCGAGAAAAGCAGTCGGGTCTGGATGAGTCATGGCGATTCAATTATCTCATTCCCCGACAATTTTGATGTTATCGGTTCAACCGAAACAGTCGAGATAGTGGCGATTGAGCAAAGAGGTGGAAATATTTTTGGCGTTCAGTTTCATCCTGAGGTAATGCACACTACCGAGGGAAAGAAAATACTCAAAAACTTCTTATTCGATATATGCGGCTGTTCCGGAGGCTGGACAACCGAGTCATTTATTAAATCGACGGTCGATGATCTGAAAGCAAAGCTGCATAACAAAAAAGTTGTTTTGGCCATATCCGGCGGCGTTGATTCTACCGTTTGCTCTCTTCTACTAAAAAAGGCTATCGGCGATAATCTTTATGCCATCTTTGTTGATAATGGTGTCTTGAGGAAAAATGAATTTAATGATGTTAAAGAAATGCTGTCGTCACTGGGAATAAATCTTAATGCGGTTGACGCCTCCGACCTGTTTCTGGAAAGATTAACAGGTGTCTCCGACCCGGAAGAAAAACGCAAAATAATCGGTCGGGCATTTATTGATGTATTTGAAGAAGAAGCCGGGAAAATCGGCGATGTGGAATATCTGGCGCAGGGAACGCTTTATCCCGATGTAATTGAATCGATCTCATTCAAGGGACCATCGGCAACAATTAAATCGCATCATAATGTCGGCGGCCTCAAAGGCAGGATGAAATTAAAATTGATAGAACCGCTTCGGGAACTGTTTAAAGATGAGGTCCGACAACTGGGCCGAAAATTGGGACTCGACAATCAATTTGTCGGCCGTCATCCCTTCCCCGGTCCCGGATTGGCCGTCCGTATTATTGGCGATATCACAAAGGATCGCCTTAATATATTAAGAGAAGCCGATGCCATCTATATGGACGAATTACATAAAAGCGGCCAGTATGATAAAATCTGGCAGGCGTTTGCCATTCTTCTGCCGGTCAAGTCGGTTGGCGTTATGGGCGACGAACGCACTTACGAAAATGTCATTGCCCTGCGCGCGGTAACCTCTACCGATGGAATGACCGCCGACTGGGCTATTATTCCCAGCGATATTCTGGCGCGGATTTCCAACCTTATTATCAACTCGGTTAAGGGTGTAAATAGAGTGACGTACGATATCTCTTCCAAACCCCCGGCCACAATCGAGTGGGAATAATTTGAGAGCCGAAGTTTTGGACCTTTTAATAACTACTTTCGATAGCTACGGGTCAATTTTCTAATTGATTCGCAGACATAATCAAGCTCTGTAAATGCTAAATCGGGGTAAAACGGTATAGAAATCACCCGCCTGAAACTTTTTTCGCAGTTTGAAAAATCTTTGGTTTTAAGCTTCAGAGTCTTTTTATAATAAGAGAAACGATAAATCGGAATAAAATGTACCCCGCAACCTATACCATGTTTTTCCATCTCAGCTATAAATTTATCACGAGTAATCTTTAATTTCGAAAGATTTAATTTTATTATAAACAGATGCCAGGCGTGAATTGATATTTTATTTTCAAACGGCAACTCAATATAATCTGAAAGTTCACCCAGATTTTTCCTATATCGTCCGGCCAGTATTTTCCTTTTATTCTGCAGGGTACCGAATCGCTTTAGCTGACCAAGAGCCAATCCGGCCGATAAATCAGATAAATTGAACTTGTACCCCAGATCGGTTATATCATACTTCCAGTTCCCGCCCGAATACCGTTTCCATCCGGAAGAACTCATCGCATGTAAAGATAGATGTCTTATTTTTTCGATAACTCGTTTCGAATTTGAAACCACCATACCTCCTTCGCCGGACGTAATATTTTTGGTCGGGTAAAATGAAAAAACGGATAGATCGGCAATAGAGCCGACCGGCTTATTCCTGTACCTGCTTCCCAGAGCATGAGCGGCATCATCAATAAGATATAAATTATTCTCTCTTGCCAATTTTTTCAATGCCCTGTATTCGCATGGCCAGCCGGCGATATCAACCGTAATAATCGCTTTGGTTTTTTTTGTAATTTTCTTTTTTACTGACTGAAAATCAATATTTAGCGTCGCCGGATCGATATCCGCCAAAACCGGTTTGGCCCCGGTATGAAGAATAGCTTCGATAGTTGCCACCATAGTGAAAGACGTAGTAATAACCTCGTCGCCTTTTCCGATAGATAAAGCCTTCAGAGCAAGGAACAGCCCGGCGGTCCCGGATGACACCGCGGCAGCATACCTGGTTTCGGTTAATTTACAAATTCTTTGTTCGAACTCTCGAACCCGCGGGCCGGTTGTGACCCATCCGGATTTTATCACTTCGGAAACCGAGCTTTTCTCGGCCGGGCCAAGCTTTAATCTAAAGAATGGTACTTTCAAAATATCAATTTATTAAACAGTCTGCTTATTCTAAATTATGCCGAAACCGATTTTACGACTTCAATTACTTCATCCTGCTCGGCTTTGGTCAATTCCGGATATATCGGTATTGAGACAACAGATTCGGCCGCTTTTTCGCTGATTGGAAAATCGCCATCTTTATATTTGAGGTCGCGATAACATTCAAGTTTATGAAACGGCGCCGGGTAATAGATATCATGTCCGATATTTTTTTCTTTTAGAGTCGCCAATAATTCGTCGCGATTACCAACCGCGATAGTGTACTGATTATATATATGATAAGAATAATCTTTCACCACCGGCGTGATAATAGAAGTCCCGATGAAAGCCTTATCATAAATCCCGGCATGCTCCCGCCTTTTATCTGTCCATTCTTTTAAGTAATTAAGCTTGACCAAAAGGACCGCCGCCTGAATAGAATCGAGCCGAGAATTATAACCAATAATCTCCGGGAAATATTTTTTCTTCCAGCCATGCATCCGCAGCATGAGAAGTTTTTCGGCATAATCTTTGTTATTTGTGACTGTCATTCCGCCATCGCCGGCCGCGCCAAGATTTTTGGTGGGATAAAACGAAAAACAGCCAAAATCCCCAATCGATCCCGCCTGTTTATTTTTATACGTCGAGCCTATCGCCTGCGCGGCATCCTCGATTACGGCCAAACTGTGTTTCCGGGCTATAGACATTATCGGATCCATATCGGCCATCTGCCCGAACAGATGGACCGGCATAATCGCCTTGGTTTTCGAAGTAAGGGCATCTTCTATTTTAC
This sequence comes from uncultured bacterium, assembly GCA_965602655.1. Taxonomy (GTDB): domain Bacteria; phylum Zixibacteria; class MSB-5A5; order GN15; family PGXB01; genus JAAERC01. The sequence continues at coordinate 5,313 of CBFCZE010000083.1, read as the reverse complement.
CCGGATCGATATTATAGGTATCCTTTTCAATATCAACAAAAACAGGACGTGCTCCAAGCCTTGAGACAACACCAGCCGAGGCAAAAAACGAGTAATCGGGTACAATGACCTCATCGCCCGGACCGACCCCGGCGGCATCAAGTGAAAGAAGAAGGGCGTCGGTTCCGCAGGCGACACCGACTCCGAATGAAACCCCGCACATTTCAGCCACCCGCCGCTCAAACTCTGTCACCTCCGGCCCCAGAATAAACCAGCCATGGTTCAAAACTTTGGCCACAGCGCTGTCAATTTTCTCTTTGATTGTATCGTACTGACGTTTCATATCCAACAACGGAACTGCCATAATTTCTCCTTTAGTCTTCCCAATTCTGATTTTCCAGAAGCTGCTCTTTGGGAACATCCCGCAATACTTTGGCCGGCGACCCGAGCACTATTTTCTTTTCCGGGCAATCTTTGCTTAGCAGGGCTCCGGCCGCAACCAGTCCGTCAGCGCCGACCGTTTTCCCCGGCAAAATGGTAGCATTAGCACCAATGCGACCGCCCTTTTTCACTGTAATACCTTTAAAATGCTTGAACCGTTCTTTTGTACGACCGACAAAATTATCATTTGTTGTAACCGCGCAGGGAGCCACAAAAACCCTATCCTCAAGTTCGGAATAGGCGGTGATATAAACATTGGTTTCCAGCTTACAGTATTTTCCGATTTTGCACTGGTTTTCAATGGCAACTCCTCGTCCGATAATACTAAAATCTCCGATAGTCACATTTTCACGGACCGTTGACAAATCAGCCACGAGAATCTTGTTGCCCAGTTCGGTTCCTCGATAGATGACAACTCCGGTGCCTATTATGCAATCGGAACCTACCTCCGTCGGCGGCAGTTCCTGTTCTTTGGTTACCGCCGAATTGGCCGCCCGCATCGGATACTTGCCAACAACAGCACCATCATCAATTCTGACATTATTCCCGATTCTGGTTCCATCATGAATAATAACATTGTTTCCGATAAAACAGCCCGCTCCTATTGATACATCAGCCTCGAATACACAAAAATTGCCGTATTTTGTGTTGGAACCAACCTGAACCGTTTTATCAATTACCGAATTTGACATATTATCCTCAATTTTTATACAACACCAGTTATATTTTGTCCCACTTGCTCAGAATTAATTTCACAAATTAGATTAATTATCCACTGAGCAAGGATATTAATCAATAATCAATTAAACTTATTGTATAGCAAAATGATACCAAAAAGTCAAGCGGGGTTGAGATACCATTCAAATTGTCCCGCTTTGATTTTTTTAAATTTTCATTATATTAAATTATGTTGTTATCAGTATTAATGCCGCTCTTTAACGAGGAAGAGACTGTCTCCGAAATTGTAAAAAAGGTTATGGTGCTTCCGCTTGATCTCGAGTTGATTATTATCGACAACGCCTCAACCGATAGAACCGGTCGGATAATTCAGGAATTTGCCAATTATGATAATGTCAGAATAATAAAAAGAGAAAAAAATATCGGCAAGGGCGATGCCGTCGTGGTCGGATTGGAACTTGCAACGGGGAAATACACGGTCATACAGGATGGCGATCTGGAATATGACCCTAATGATATTGCCAAAATGGTCAATACCGCTGAAGAAAAAAAGGCTCTTGCTATATTTGGCTCACGGATATTGAATCAGAAAAGCGGGATATCTTACTATCGGTATCTTTGGGGCGGCAAACTTCTTACATTGGTAGCCAATATTCTTTACTTTAACGGAATAACCGATGAGTCAACCTGCTACAAGATGGTTCGCACCGATTTAATGAAAAGTCTGAAACTTGAATGCAAACGATTTGAGTTCTGCCCCGAATTGGTGGCAAAACTGGGAAGAAACAAAATAAAAATTCATGAAATACCAATTGCTTATTATCCTCGTAAATTCGAGGAGGGCAAAAAAATCAGATGGATCGATGGCGTTGAGGCTATCTGGGTTTTAGTTAAATATCGTTTTAAATCTGTCCCCAAATTTATTGCTAAATAGAATCAAGAGAAAAATCAATAAAGTCAAAATTGAGACACCCATCCCGGTATAAAACCAGGGTGTGGTATAGGTGAGAACTACCTTTTTATCATTTATATTAAATTTTGCGGCAACTAATCCATGTTCCTCAAACAGTTCCCGGCCATCGGTGCTGGACCATCCTCTGTCATACCCGATCCCGAATATAATTTTCCCATCAGAAATCGGTGCGATTTCATACTCAATTTTATTGGGCGTATATTTTCTTGATATAACCTGAAGTTTGCCCGACATGACATACTCCATCGCCACCTGATTGCTCTGAGATACAAGGCCGCGGCTTTCCTTATATGCCGACAACCACGGTGCCATCAATGATCCGCGATTACGCTGAAACTGTCGATATATATCATTAGCATCACCTATCTCATGACGAAAGTCTTTATTGAAAATCTGTTTTTGGGGCAGCTTATAATCAATCGTATTGAAACTGGGAAGGTTTACTAAAAAATTACAAAGCAGTATCAATCCGACTAAAGTAATTGCTATATGTTTTATCGATGATTCAGTTTCCTTCAATCGAGTTATAATATAATCAAGTCCAAAACCGGCTATCACGGCAATTGATAAAACAACAAACTGGAAGGCCCGCGATGGTACTCGAATCGAGGCGAATCCCGGCAGTTTCATAAACAGGTTCCACAAAGAAAAATCAGAGAAACTACCCAATCCAAAAATAAAAAAGAAAATAGCCAATATCAGCCAGAGACGACAGGACCTGAATTTATAAATCAAACCGATTATTGCAATCAGAACTACTACCGGTGAGATATAGGCGCCGTATTCGTGCCAGGTCCAGTTGAAGCCGGAGCCCAGCTCCCTGAAAATATATTGATCGAATGAAAAAAATGCGGCCGGTATAATTCCAACCGGCGTGAAATCGTCCGGTTTGCCGGCCCAGTTAAATTGGGACAGCTCAACATACATCGGAATAAATTTAATGGCTGATAATAACAAACCTGCAAATACCGCGAAGAAATAATATTTCAAATATCGATAATTTTTCTTTTCTATTGAATAAAGTAGAATAAATACTCCAGAAAAAAAGCAACTGTATAAAAACGGAATGGCGGCGCCATTGCCAAGAATTATCATGGCAATTGATAAGGCACCGGCCAATAGATATTTTCGGCTTTTATCTGCTTTAAGCAGAAAATAAAGGAACCAGGGCAAAAAGCAAAAGTGTGTGAACGGCATATGCCCGGCAGAAAAGTGAAGCGCAAAATACGATGAACCGAAATAAGCAAACGAAACCAGATATGATGAAATTTTACTCAATCCCAGTTGTCTTGAAAAAAGCCAGCTTCCCCAGAAACCCAAAAAATATACAATCAGGACTTGAAGTTTTAATCCGCCGATTGCTCCGAAAATAAGAATGATTAAAAAAAATGGGGAAAATACCGCTACTTCCGGATGAGCAAAAAGGATATTTCCTCCGGCCAGATACGGATTAAAAAACGGAAACTGATGGTAATATAAAACTGATTTAACCGGAATGGCCGCCATTGTAACAAACAGTTCCCAGTCGCGCGGACCGATATAGTTCCACTTGAAAAGAAATGGTAATGAAAAAATCAAAGCGGCGCCAAAGAGGATTCCGGGTGTTATTAGTTTGGAATTGTTATTTTTCTTTTCAGCCGACATATTTGGAATATAATCGGTTTTTGCCAAAAAATAAACTTCAATTCTTAAGAATTAATAATATCAAAACATCGTACAAATAAAAAGGCCGGATAAAATCCGGCCTTAATCAATGATGTCCAACACGAGTTTATTCCATATGTTTTGAAACCAGCTTGGTCATCTCAAACATATTGACCTTTTTCTTTCCGCCAAATAACGGTTTCAATTTGGCGTCGGCAATAATTTCTCTTCTGTTGGCCGGATTCTGCAGGTCGTTCTTTTTAATGTATGCCCAGAGCTTTTTGGTAACCTGCGTCCGCGGAATAGCTTTATTGCCGACTACGGCGGCCAGTGCTTCATCCGGCTGCACCGGTCTCATAAATGCGGCGTTCGGCTTGCGAGCTGTTTTTTTCTTTGGAGCAGCTTTTTTCTTCGGAGCCGCCTTCTTCTTTGTAGCGGCCTTTTTGGCAGCAACCTTCTTTTTCGGAGCCGCCCTTTTCTTAGCTACAGTTTTTCTTTTGGGTGCAGCTTTTTTCTTTGGGGCCGCTTTCTTCTTGGCCTTCTTTCTGGTTGTAGTTTTCTTCTTTACCGGCATCGATGCCTCCTTTGTACGTTAGTACCTTATCTATCCTCTAATACTTGGTTTCAATAAATAGTTTTATATTCACTAACAAGGCTATCCTTGTCCTTTATTAATCAATACCAAACAGTCAATTATAACATATCCTCCCGGCTCAATTATCCTCTTTATCGCAATTACCCAGCGCCTCAGAAAACCCGGCGCCGCTTCCTCTCTTCCTGGGCGCCAAGACACTCCCTATACGGCTTCAGGGCTCTTTAAGTAAATAAATGTTTAATATTTATTGCAACAAATATTTTTAATTATTATTATATTTTTTCACTTCGGAGTATTATCCGAACAGGCCGCGATCGCTTCTGTTATCCGCTTTACCGCGGCAAATTCAATGAATTTATCTTTGATATGATTCCAATATTTACCATTTCAAGAGCATCTTCAATCCCCACATAGGTAGTATTGATAACCAAATCATAGGCGGTGGAATCATTGATATCACGCCGGAAATTGCTGTAGATAAAATCGGATCGCTCTTTATCGGCCTTTTTGACAGCCGATTCTGCATCCATCTTTGAAATATTTTGGAACCTGATCAGGTTTTCAATCCTGGTATTGATATCCGCGATTACCCTGATATGAAGTCCTTCACCGGGAGAAAGGATGAAATTCGCCCCGCGCCCGACGATAATTACGCCGCTGTGCGCTGAGATCGACCTTATGGCTTTGAGTAAATGCATTAAATAATTGGATGCATCGACATACTGACCTTTAATTAATCCATCAAACCAGAGCTCAATGTTGGAACGAGTTTTGTCATCCAACGACTCAATCACCTGCCTTCGATAGCCGGAGGAGTCACATATTCTATCAATGATTTCTCGGTGTAATAGCTGATAGCCTAATCTATCGGCCAATTGCTCAGCCAGAAACGAACCGCGGCTTCCTCTCTGGCGGCTGACAGTTACAATCGGCCTCTTTTTCGGCGATGCATCGCTTTTTTCTACTTCGAGCTTTTTCTGCCGCTCCATTTCCCAGCGACGCA
>CBFCZE010000082.1:0-12512 GCA_965602655.1 uncultured bacterium | reverse complement strand
TCAAGTCTCTATTCAGCGCAATCTGTTCGGCATGCGTTTCGGGAAACCCTCCGCCAATATAAAGAGCATCAAGTTCAGGAAGTTTTTTAGTTTCTAGCGATGATATCGAAACCAGTTCGGCTCCTTCATTTTGCAAAGCCTCAAGATTTTCCGGATAATAAAAAGTAAAAACTGAGTCTCGAAAATAGCCTATTCGAACAGTGGCGTTTTTCGGTGGGGGAGATGTTTCCCGGCCGGTCAAACTGTTTTCGTTTTTGGCAAGTGAAATCAATTTATCTATATCCAGATAATTGTCCGCAATTTCTTCAAGCTTTTCAATAAGTTGGGAAGCTGAGGCAAATTCAGTCGGTGGTGTCAATCCCAGATGTCGCCCCGGTATTAATTCAGCATCTTTTCCAAGTTTAGGAATCGCCCCCAAAACAGGAATATTGCAGAATTTTTCTATTGAATCGGATATAATCTTCTGATGTCTTTTCCCGGCGACTTTATTGAGAATAACTCCCGCAATTTTCAAATCAGGATCAAAGGTTTGGCAGCCTTTAATAATTGCCGCAATCGTTCGGGTTGCTTTTGTGCAGTTAACGACCAAAACAATCGATGTGTTAAGTAGTTTCGCAAGTTGCGCAGTACTATGGGTTCCATGAATATCTTTTCCGTCAAAGAGTCCGCGGTTACCCTCGATAATTGCCATATCGCTATCTTTTGCATTCATGACAAAAGAATTCATCGCATCAATTGGGTCAGTCAGGTAGGTATCAAGATTACGGCAGGAAAAGCCCGAAACAAACGAAAGCCAGGCGGCGTCGATGTAATCAGGTCCTTTTTTGAATACAGAAGTAGTTAGTGCCTTTTTCCTCAGTGAGGCCAAAAAGCTCAAAGTCACAAGGGTTTTGCCCGAATCGCCGGACAAACCGGCGATTACGAGTCGAGATACTTTGATATCCATAGAATCAGTACCAAAGGTGTCTATTTTTTTAATCGTTAGAGGCGCCTTCTTTGTGCGGAAGCTCGATATAACTTCCGCCAAAATAAGTGTAAACACACTTGCCGGAGTTAATCAATATCTTTATAGCTTCCTTACACATTTTTTTGTCAACGCCTTCATCGCCATATAACTGTCGCATAGCCTTGGTTAGATCCATAGGTTTCAATTGCTTGATTCCCTGGGCTTCTGCGATCATCTTATACATGGCGTCAGCGATTTCTTCAACGGTCTTAGCCATTTTATAATTCCTTAAAAGGTTAAGTGAGTTGAGCGCTTATATGTCAGTCCGGCATGCTTGAAGTCATCAATATGCTCTTTCTGGAATTCAATACCGGACATCTTGAAGAATTTAGGCCAACCAATACGTTCGATCCACTCACCCATTCTTTCATATTTTCTGGCATTCTTCGCCCATAATTCAACCAAACCCCGAATTGCCTTAACTGTTTCCGGCCAGCGGGGCGGATTATTCGGAATAAACGGAATAGCCAGCTTGGAGAACATCGGTTCATGCCGAGCATTGGATACCTTGCCGCCAACCCAAATTGAGATGCCGTCATTAAGAGGATCGGCAAGCGGCATAGACGGGCAAACCGTAAAGCAGTTGGCACAGAACATACAACGTTCTTCGATTACTTCTACCGATGGAAAACCATCGACTTCGGCCGGTCTGATAGCCGCTGTCGGACAGGAGGCAACCACATTTGGAATTTCACACATTTTCTTTAACTTTGTATGGTCAGTCCGTGGAGGACGACGGTGAATCCCGAGAATAGCAATATCCGAACAGTGAACAGCGCCGCACATATTCAAACAGCAGGCCAGAGCAATTCTTAATTTACCCGGCAATTTCATGTTTTCAAAATACTCAATAAGGTCATCCATCACACATTTGACAACCCCGGAGGCATCGGTCGCAGCCGAGTGGCAATGGACCCATCCCTGAGTATGGATAATACTGGTTATTGAGTTACCGATGCCGCCAACCGGATGACCGAGCTTTTTCAGGTCATCAATAAGCGGATCAATATTTTCTTTCTTGGTCAATAGGAATTCAACATTGTGCCGGCTTGTAAATCTTAAAAAGCCATCGCAATATTTTTCAGCCAAATCGGCATAAATTCGGATTTTATCTGTGCTTATCAACCGGCCGGAACTGGCTCTGACAGTAAACAGCTTGGCATCAGTTTCGGAAACATGAACCATTACACCCGGTTTAAGGATCTCGTGGTACTTCCACTTGCCGTAGTTTTCTTTAATGATCGGCGGCAAGAATCTTTCGTAGTGGGGCGGACCATAATCTGTCCGTCTATCTTTCATTATATCAGCCATTTTTATATACCTCTAATAATAGATTTTTCATGTTTATTGCTATTATTCGTCGTCTTCTTCTTCGTCCTCATCGCCTTCTTCGTAGTAATCCTCATAGAAAACATAAGGATTTTCACGAGGATGAGCCACCATTTCGGCAATCGGCTCAACTTCAATGGCCTCAAGGAAGTTGCCTAAACCGACGCGCTGAATAAATTCGCCAACACGCTCACGGTTTTTGCCTTCCTCGCACCAAATGTCCCAAATTCTCTCAACCAGATCCTTTAAATCATCATAAGGTGGCACAAGTTTAATAAAGGGAATAAGAACCGATGATAAAAATGCACCCTCAACGATCGGGGCCTTGGAACCAAGGAGAATTGTTGCGCCACGCTCTTTACCAGGGGCAAGAGCTTTTGGCATGACATTAATACAATGCATACAATGTTTGCAGTAACTGTTTTCGATTTTCAGTTCTTTGCCGTCCCATTCCATACATTTGGCCGGGCAATTATTGACAACGTCAGCCTGAATATCCATACCGCCTTTGGCGTATTCGGTAACGGCAGCTTTATCCATCTGGATATCGCCCCGCCAGTTACCTATAATTGACATATCAGCTCTGGCAATAGAGGCGACGCAGTCATTCGGACAGCCGGACATCTTAAATTTAAACTTATATGGGAAGGCTGGACGGTGTAACTCATCCTGAAAATGCATTGTTAAATCGTAGGTCAGGGCCATAGTGTCATAGCATGCCCACTCGCATCTGGACATTCCGCAACAGCAACTAGGAGTTCTCAAGTCAGAACCGGAACCACCAATATCGAAGTCGATTTTGGCTAATTCTGCAAAGACTGGTTCCAACTCATCGGTCGTGGTTCCAAGGAGAATAATATCACCTGTAGAGCCGTGCATGTTTGTTAAGCCACTGCCATGTTTCTCCCAGATGTCACAGATTTTCCGCAAAGCGTCAGAGGTATAAAACCAGCCGGCCGGATGATTAATACGCATGGTGTGAAAATGCGAAATATGGGGGTATTTTTCCGGCAGGTCGTTGTATCTACCGATAACGCCGCCGCCATAACCCATAACGCCCACAATACCACCATGTTTCCAGTGGCCGATTTTCTCATTGTAAGATTGCTCTAAAAGCCCAAGTAGATCAGAACACATGGGATTTCTTTTGGCCGCAGTTTTAATCTCCGAAACGAAGCTTGGCCATTTCCCCTTTTCCAGCTCATCAAGCATTGGGGTTTTTGGGATGTCTGCCATAGTTACTCCTCAAAAAATTACAATTAATTAAATTTATTTTATTCGTTTTCTTACTTTATATATCAAAATTTTGTGTACCTAAATTCCTCCTTCTACATTTAGGTCGTATTTTCAGGCCTATATATTAAGCAGATTAGAAAATTTAGTCAAGCGGATTTTGTGAAAAATTTCATTATCTTTTTTATGTTGCAGGATTCCAAAACAATCATCTTTTGGCTGGCCGCAATGGCGTAAGTGTATTCAACACAACAATATACATCAGTTGCCCAATTACTTTATTTACAGATTCCGATGAAATCTGTTATTTTGAAAAAATGCAAAGTTTTAATAATCTTTTTATTTTGGCCTTAATTATAAAAGGGCCTCCTCTAATTTAGGAGGCCCTTTTATATGATAATAATAAATTGATATTCTACATATCTTTGTACGGATTAGGGCCGACCGTATCGATAACTTCAAGGAAATCGTCAAAAAGTTTAGGGATTTTATAATATTCATTTATGGCTAATTCATGCACCTCAACTCGTTCTTCCTCCAAAACCAGCTGTTTGAGTTTTTCCTTAACATTATCCATACGTGTTTCGGCCAATTCACTGCCGCGAACAAAGTGACACTGATAATCATCACCCTTTTTACAGCCAAGAAGAATCACGCCGTCAAAACCGGAAGCGAGAGCATCACTTATCCAAACAATATTCATTGATCCCAGACATCTGAGCGGAATAATCCGTATCATGGCATTGTACTGTAATCTCTTTATTCCGGCCATATCGACACAGGGGAGAGCATCATTTTCGCAGACAAAAGCCAGTATTCTCGGTTTTTCATCAAATTCATCCGGCATACTGATTGATTTAATCATCTGCGATATCATATTCACGCTGTAATTTTTAAAGGAAATAATTCTTTCCGGACAGGCACCCATACAGATGCCACAACGGCGGCATCTTAACGGATTAAGAAGCGGTGTTCCTTTTTCGTCTTCATCCAGAGTTCCGAACGGACATTCCTCGGTGCAACGCTTACATTGAGTACATCTTTGCATGAAGAAATCAGGATAAGTTATATCACCGGCTCTGGGATGGACCGCCTTGCCCTCAGCAATTGATTCCACCACCTGTATTGCCTTTAGAGCGGCGCCATAAGCATCGTTAGCACTCGTAGCCAAATCCATGGGTGCTCTGACAGCACCGGCGGCATAGATTCCGGTTCTTCTGGTTTCATATGGGAAACAGATAAAATGCGAATCCGGAAAGCCGTATTTTAGTGTCGGTAAATCGGTGCCCTGGCGATATGTCAGGTTAATAATCTCGGCACCTTTTTCAGCCGACTCAGCCGCTTTCTTTTCATCCTCAAGTTGCCCATTTTCACCTTCCGAAGATTCTACGGTCTTCCCCGTATCGGCTTCTGTGATTTCTTCAACTTTGGTGGTAGGCACAAGACCGGACGCAAGGACAACCATATCGGCTGTAATTTTGATATCTTCGCCAAGTAATGTTTCCTTGACATCTATCGACATTTTGCCATCAGATTCCTTAACCACTTCGGCAATCTCACCTTTAGTCAGAAAGATTCCGTCATCGTCCTGAACTTTAGCATAGAAAGCTTCATACTGCGCCGGTGAGCGTAAGTCCTTATAAATGACATACACCTTGGCATCGGGATTCATCTGACGAACATACTTAGCCTGCTTTAATGAGACTCGACAACAAACCGCCGAACAGTAGGGTAGATGATCCTGATCGCGGGAACCGGCACATTGAATAAATGCAACCGATTCAACCGGTTTACCGTCGGATGGCCGCTTCAGCTCGCCACCGGCAACCATCTCTTCCATTTCGATATTGGTTATTACATCCGGCGATGTTCCATATCCAAGATGTCCCAATTTTTCTTTTTCATAGGGTTTCCAACCACTGGCCAGAATAATTGACCCGACAGTCAGTTCCGAATAACCATTGCCATTTTGAAGCGCAATCTTAAACTGTCCCGGTTGACCGGAAGTTTTGGCAACCGTGGTCGATTTATAAATGGAGATATTCTCATTTGCCTCAACTTCGCTAATCAGCTTATCGCAACCGCTATCTTCGAGCTCTTCATACGGCGGATGCTTCGGGAAAACTTTGGTGAACTTGGTTGCCCAACCGCCCAGCTTATCCTCTTTTTCAACCAGCGTCACTTTATATCCGGCATCTCCGGCAGCCTTGGCGGCAGTCATTCCGGTCATACCGCCGCCGATAACCAGAATATCTTTATTTATTTCTTCAATAAGCGGTTCCGGCGGTTCGGTAGTTTTAACCTTGGCAATACCCATATTGATATAATCCTCTGCCAGGGTATGCGTATCTTCGTCACCGGCCGGATGACACCAGGCAACATATTCGCGAAGATTAACCCGATCGGTTAACACATTTTTTCCAAACTCAAAAAGTTCGGGGAAAACCCTAATTGAGCAGGCACCGACCACAACACGATTCAAACCGTCATTTGTAATATCGTTTCTGATAAGTTCCAAACCTTCGGCACCGCATAAAATTTCGTGTGATTTACAAGTAGCAACATCGGCATTACCGGAGGCCATTTCGACCAGCTTATCAACATCAACAGATTTGCCAATGTCGCAGCCCTTACAGATATATACTCCAATTTTTGGTTCCATGACTTACCTCCCCGTCCCGATGTTGATAGCTCTCAAGGCCGCCCCCGTGGCATCTTGTACGGTGGTAGCAACATCCTGCGGTCGCATTGCAACCCCGGCGCCAATTATACCGGTCGTAGAATCCGGCGCAATAAAGCCAAATTCATCCAGTGGTGTTTCCAGAGGCGGTGCTTCGTCAGCAGTATTGGGCACCATACCGGTTGCCAATACCGCCATTTCCACCTCGGTCTTGACTATCTCACCGGTCAGCGTGTTTTCGGCCTCAAGAATCAGATTTCCATTTTCCGGGTTTTCGCTTATCTTTGCAACCTTACCGCGATGGAAGTGAATCTTCTCATCTTCCTGGACCTTTGTATAAAAATCCTCCATACGGCCGGGCGAACGAATATCGATATAGAATATATAAATTTCGGCATCAGGATACTGTGAGCGAACATAAGTAGCTTGTTTCATCGAGGCCAGACAGCAAACCGCCGAACAGTAAGGCAGATGATTTTCATCTCTGGAACCGGCACATTGGACAAAACCGATTGATTTGATTTCTTTCTGATCTGAGGGACGTATAATTTTTCCCTCGGTCGGCCCATTCTGAGATGCCAGCCTTTCCATTATTGCATTGGTTACCACATTTTTATATTTGCCGTATCCAAGGTTGTCAATTTTGGCTGCGTCGTATGGTTTCCAACCGGTTGCCCAAACAACCGCACCGACATTAGCCGTAACATCTTTGGCCTGCATATCCAGTTCAATAGCGCCATACTCGCAGGCGTCAACACATTTTTTCATGCCTTCATCACCGGCATATTTCGGGTCGACAACATACTGAGGAGGATAGGCCATCATATGCGGCAGATAAATAGCCTTGGTCTTATCCAGTCCATAATTGAAATCGTTGTCACGCTCAATTTCGCAAACCTTTTCGCATTCACCGCAGGCAGTGCATTTCTCATTGACGTAACGCGGATTTAATTTAATCTTTACTTCGAAGTTACCCGATGATCCGGAAATCGATTCAATCTCAGCCAGAGTCAGAACTCTGATATTGGGATTACTTCTGATCCGCTTCAGGTTAATCTCAATACCACAAGTCGGTGGACAAAGTTTTGGGAAATATTGAAATAAGGCAGTCACTCTACCGCCCAGAGACGGCAGACGTTCCAGCAAAATAACCTTTTTGCCTGCTTCGGCGGTTTCAATAGCAGTTGTAATTCCGGCTATACCGCCGCCGACAACCAGCGTATCGGCTTTTATCTGGCCTTCAACCGGTATGAATTCAGCCATGTTGTACTCCTCGACGACTCAACTTAATATATTGTACGTCATATAGTTTTATTCCAATTACTACATCGAGCTTGTTAATATATTCACAAACTCTCGCCTATATAATATCCTGGTCAGCCTTTTGTCAAGCGATATTTAGAATGCTTTTATATCTGCAACGGCCGGAGAAGAATACATTATATTACAATCAGGCTGGCGCAATATCTGCGGATAACTTTTTATTAGGAAACTATTTGAGTAGAATCATTTTTTTTGATTCTTCGAAATTCTCTGCCTCGATACGATAGAAATATATCCCCGAGGCAACCTCATTACCATCATAATCCCTGCCGTTCCAGGTAATCGAATGATTCCCCGATGGCAATTCTTCATTGATTATAGTATTAATATTCTGTCCCAAAATATTATATATCGAAAGCCGTGTATATGATTTCGTTTCAAGAGAGAATTGAATAGTAGTTGCCGGATTAAACGGATTCGGATAGTTTTGACTCAGCCCAAATACCGATGGTACGATAATCAAGTTGTCAATAATATCGGTCGGATCACATTGTACCGGTTCCGGGATAATATTGTTCATCCGGCGATTATATCGCCAGTGCTTGGCCGGTGAAGTACATTCACGATATACCTGCCCCGGCAAATTAATAAACACCAGATGATTATCGGCCGTAGTCATTATCATATCAACGTAACCGTCACCGTTAATATCGCCAACCGATGGCGTATGTCGATTTCCGGTGCTCGCTTCCGGCGCCACAACCAGCGGAAAATCGGGAAGCAATGACGCATTATTACCCCAGGCATAGATCCTCTGAACCATATAAATGGCAAACGGGTCATCATTGGCTACGGCGACAATATCGGCCATCCGATCATCATTCATATCATTTAAAAGCAGCATATTGGTAATACCCAATTGCGGCGTGATGGCAAAGTGACCATTGGGACTGCCGGGCAGATATGACGTCCCATCAAAATTCCAGGCCAGAATATAACTGATATCCAGATCAAAAAAACCGGCAACATATTCCAGACTGCCGTTATTATCCAGATCACCGAAAACCGGTACCGTTGGAATGACGAACGGGTCAATTCCCAGATTATGCGGCCAGCCCGGAACAGGGGAGAGGCTGTCGTTGAATGCATGAAGAACAAAATCGCCATCGCCATAGTAACCAAAAACAATTAATTCAAGTAGACCGTCGTTGTCAACATCACCGGCCGACATTCCGTAACAGGAGAAACTTTCACCATCCGATTCCATAATAAGTTCATCAATAGTACTTCCGTCCATTTCCAATTGCCGGAGAGAACTGAAATTGTCATTAAAAGCGTAAATTTCATCAATACCATTATTATCAAGATCGGCCGGCAAAAATTCGGAAACATATTCAAACATATGTTGTGATGACCCATCCGATTCAATAATGAAACCAAGCGGTTTTGTGCGATTATGAATGTGTACTATTATTTCATCGCGGCCATTATTGTCCATATCCTTCAGGAACAGTTTTGTGAATGTATGCTCCGACCCCACAAAACTCATCCCGGGAAAATTGGCCAGATAGCTGACAAAATCCGTTTCGGACGACGGATATGCATAAATCATCGGCGGATTGTATCCGAGCGCGACAATATCATCAATTCCGTCCCCGTCAAGTTCACCCACCGCAATCGGAATCAGGAAATTGTTTTCCGGAAACTTGGGCGTATTTTCCGTTTTGACGGTACCATCGGTATTGTACATATATATACCTGAGGATGTCCCCACCACTATCTCATTTATTCCATCGCCGTCAAAATCACCATAATTAGGAATAATCGAGGGGACACCGTCAAGCGGTATTTTCCATGCGTTTTCAGATGAGAAAAGCGATTGTACATGTACCTCGGTTTCGTGAAAAATCTCGCTGTTTTCGTTGGATAACATCGTTAATCTGAGAATGTAAGTACCCTCGGCCAATTCACCGGTGGACCATTCGCCGATGATATTATCAAAAGCCGGGACAGAAGAGCTGTTGATCAGCTCCCACCCGTTTTCTTCCCCAAGCGGACGATATTCGAGCCGATAACTTTTGAACTCCGGTCCAAAAGCATCGGCGCGAACCGATGTAATACCGGTCAATGTTTCGCCGGTTACCGGGTACAGAATTTCCAACCTGTTTTCGTTGGCAATATAAACGGTTCTGTAAGCGACATTATCAAATCCGACACGCAGACGGATGGTGTAAATTTCTGACAATCCAGCCATATTCCAACTGACCAGAGTTCCACCCGTTATCGGATTGGATGAAAATATTAGTCTTTGCCAGCTGTCGGATTCTTTTCCGGCACCAAACTCGACTATATATCCCGGGAATTGAGAACCGTCTGCAAACCCGATAATATCAACAGTACCGGAAATAATTTCAAACTGAACCGGAAATTCTATTCTTGCAATTTTATCCGGGACAGATTGAATAGCCGCGTTTAGATTTAGGCGGCCATGTCCGCTGTAAATATCATAACCGGGCATATCCCAGCCGACACCAAACGGATCGTACAGATCATCTGAAGTTTGTTGCAGAATCTCAAGAATTTTCTCCGGTTTTAATCCGGGAGAAATTGAGCGTAAATAAGCGGCGGCACCGGCAACGTGCGGCGAGGCCATACTTGTCCCGGAGGCGAGAAAATATAAATCATCTATAATATGAACTCCGGCCTCACGGTCGGAGGCGTACAAATCTGTATTGTCGGCCCGCAGCGACAATATTGTCAGTCCCGGGGCACAGAGATTGATATGACTGCCATAGGTAGAAAATGATGTAACATTATCATTATCATTAGTGGCACCTACGGCAATAACCAGATCCGATGCCGCCGGATAGTTGTACTGTTCGGCTCCATCATTTCCAGCCGCGGCACATAATATTACGCCTTGGGAATGAGCGTAGGCAAGGGCATCGCTTACCAGATCGCTTTGCGTGTATAAGCCAAAACTCATATTGATAACATCGGCGCTGTTATCGGCCGCATAGATAATCGCTCTGGCAATAATTGAAACAAACGGTATCGGGTCGATACTAACCGCCATAATCTTGCAGTTTGTCGCTATCCCGGCGATTCCGATATCATTGTCCGTTACCGCCGCAACAATTCCGGCACAGTGAGTGCCGTGCCCATTTTCATCGGTTGGATTATTATCACCCACGCCGATATCAATTAAATTGCCGCCGAAATCCCAGCCGTTAATATCATCGATAAAGCCGTTATGATCATTATCGAGACCGTCATCGGCAATTTCATTGGGATTAATCCAGATATTGTCGGCCAGATCGGGATGATCCAGATCGACGCCCGAATCGATAATAGCCACCACCACCGTCGAAGTATTATCAGGCGGGTTCTTATAAACCTCATCGGCATCAATATCGGCATCAGGCACACCTGCGGTCAGTATCAACTCATCATTATAGGTTCCATAGATACGCTTAACATGATAATGCTCCTGACCGGTATTATTCAGGTTCCACTGATGCAAATAGAGGTCATCGTTGGGTGAGTCATAATATTCGGCAATCTGATCAATTTCGGCATATAAAACACCCGGAATATTTTTGTAGTCGGATAAAATCTCTTCCGCATTTTGGCCGGAGTCTGTTTCAAAAATGTAAATGTCTTTGAAGCGGTTGAAACCCGAATGCATTTCTGTTAAATCAATCAGCGGCCGAATCCGGCTGATTTGGTATTTGGAATTTATTTTATCCAGTTCGGCCAATCCGACGGAGGATGCATTTGATTTGCCCGCCCGGATTTTTTCAGATCTGTCTTTTTCGAATTTAATTATGATTCTTATCGGTATATTATCTTTTATATTATTGATATGTTTGGTTCCATAAATAGCAAAACTACTGCTGCTGGTAAGCAGAAGTAATAACAATAAGCTGATAATATACTTATACATAAACACTTTCACCTCAAGTATAGGTTATGGGCGGCTTTAGAGTATGACGGATATTGGCCGCGGATGTTTAACATCAATTATAATTTACAAAAATATTCGAATTTGACAAGCGGTTTTATTGGATAACTGATATTTAAACATTTTCAAATTTATTCGAATATTCATATCAAAATAACAATGCAATGATGTGCGATATTATTATCGTTAATTCTTATTGCGTTTTAGGGAATATCATACTTTAATATACTTAAACAAATTCATAAACGGTCTGAGAGATTCAAATTGACTATTCGGTGTTCTTTTATATTCGTAATAATATTCATGCTAATAATTTCCTGTATTTCTGATGCTAAATCAAAAAATGAAAAAAAAAGATACTGCTTTTGGCAACTCAACAATTTATACTTCTTTGTACAATAATCTGATGAATATGTCTCCCGATAGCACTGCTGTCGCCAAAGTCAAAAATCTCACCATTAAACGTGATGTTGGAGAAATTATTTTGCAGGAAGGAACTATTAGCTTTTGTAAACCTATTAATGATAGAATATGCGGGGCTGTATTTGAGGGAAGCGGTATATTTGCTTTCACACCCCCGTTTGAAATTGAACGATTGCAGTTGAGACGATTTTATGACACTGATTCGCTTTACCGCAAATTTACTCATCTGTTTATTATATTTGGGGATGAGACAGAATCCGAATTAAAGAATAATCTGGTATTTTCATCAGGTTCTATTTCCAAGAAGACAAAAATAATTCTTAAAAAATCGCTAAAATATATGGGATACAAAAAAGCAAAAAGTTTTAATTATGAAATTATCAAAACTTTTCTTGATAATCAAAATAATGAGCTTTTTTATGCACATATCCAATGCGCAAACAATAAACCATTGTTTTTTGGAATAAATCCCTACAAAGGGAACAAAGAAAAGGTTTATTTAAAAAAAGAGGCCCACGTAAAATTCAAAGATTGGCGAGAATATGTATGTCAATTCCCCGCAAAAAATTCGGAAGTTGATTTGGAGGCTTCTGATTTTAATAAAAGTTATTATA
>CBFCZE010000081.1:0-12552 GCA_965602655.1 uncultured bacterium | reverse complement strand
GCGGAAAGCGAAAGCACTGTATTAATTGAAGGTGAAAGTGGTGTCGGGAAGGAATTATTCGCCCGGGCGATTCATAATCTATCGCCGCGAAAGAAGAAACCTTTGGTAACTATAAATTGCGGTGCAATTCCGGATACATTGCTGGAATCGGAACTCTTTGGATATAAGGCGGGAGCCTTTACCGATGCCCGCAAGGATAAACCGGGACGTTTTGCACTTGGTGAGGGCGGGACTATATTCCTTGATGAGATTGGAGATATCTCACCATCTCTCCAGGTTCGGATGTTAAGAGTTTTACAGGAAAAAACATATGAACCGCTTGGTGGAACAGAATCAATAAAAGCGAACATACGCATTATTGCCGCTACAAATAAAAATTTAGAAAAGCTAATTAAAGATGGTTCATTCCGTGAAGATTTATACTACCGTATCAATGTTATAAGGATTAAGCTTCCTTCCCTGCGTGATAGAAGAGAAGATATACCTCTATTGGTTAATCATTTCATGTCACGCTTTAATAAGCTAAAACCTAAATTAATATCAGGTATTTCTCCCCGGGTTCTTTCAATTTTAATGAACCATAATTTTCCGGGAAATATTCGTGAATTAGAAAATATAATCGAACATGCTTTTGTGCTAAATAGATCAGGTGAAATAGAAATTAAAGATCTACCGGAAAACTTGCGACCAACAGATGCTAATAAGCAGGTTGAGATAAAATCAATTGATGATCTTGAAACACAGTTTATTATTGAAACCCTTCGCAAATGCAATTGGAATCGTAGTGAAGCGGCCAAACGGTTAAATATGCATAAAACAACTTTATGGCGAAAAATGAAAAAATTGAATATTAATCCTTCTGATTAATATTGCATTAATGCATTCCCTATCTCCACAATAGATGCATATTTGCAATATTTTAGATTTTAATAAAATACAAATCAAACTATATTAGACATATTTCTTGTTATGCCACAATAACTAAGATGGTTATATATTTACGGGAATACTAATTGGCACAAATTTTGTATATATCAATATTATGAAGAATAGGGTTGCAATATCGATATGGAATAATAGGGTATCGCCGGTTATGGATACGGCAAATCGACTTATGGTGATCGATTATGAGGATAAGCGCGAACTTAACCGGTCAGTATTGGATATTCCAAATTTAAATGTTATTTATAAGACAGAATTTTTTAAGGGCCAGGGGATCAATTTATTGATATGCGGTGCAATTTCAATGCGAATGTATCAAATCCTGGCCGCCTCACAAATTGAAGTTGTACCATTTATCCGAGGATCAATTCAAAAAATACTAACCGCTTATAATAACGGTGATTTGCAGAATGGCGATTTTTTTCTTCCCGGCTGCCAGAACAATGTATTGGGACTTGGACGCAAAAGATGTCGAAGACGCGGAAAATATTGAAAATAGAATAAATGTAAAGGAGAATAAATGATAATTGCAATTTCTTCAGAAGGAAAAGATTTAGACAGTAATGTCGATCCAAGATTTGGTCGGGCAAAATATTTCATCATATACGACACCGACCTTGATAATATTAATGTGATTGACAATATACAAAATTTGCAGGCGGCCCAGGGTGCGGGAATACAAGCGGCACAAAATGTGGCTAAGCAGAATGTTGAATTGGTTATTTCAGGTAATCTTGGCCCCAAAGCATATACCACTCTTCAGGCGGCCGGTATTAAAACAGCTCTTTGGTCAAAAGGAACAGTTAAAGAGGCAATAGAGCTGGCAAAAGGCGGCCAACTCGAATATACCCAGGGCGCCAACGTACAGGGTCATTGGACATAGAATGACTATTAAAATTGGAGGTAATACAATGCGCGAAAACCAACTTAATAAGAGTAATAAAAATGATAGAAGAATTCGCCGCAGATTCCGGGGTTTGATGGAATCCAGGACCGGCAAGGCCGTTGGCTATACATCAATAGCCGCCCCGGTTATCGGGTTTATTATCAATGATCTGCGTAAACCAAATAGTATAGTTCGTCAGTTAATTGGCAAAGCTGTCAATAAGCTTCTGGAATCAAAAAGTAAAAAAATTGAAGCAATAGATATAACAGATAAAGTTGAGATACTAGACGAAAACAATCATGATAGGTTAACTAATAATTAAATAAAAAAGGAGAAATAAGATGCCAAGAGGTGATAAAACAGGGCCGCGGGGAGAGGGAGCCATGACCGGACGAGGCATGGGTTTTTGTGCGGGCTATGATGCTCCGGGATATATGAACCCCGGGTTTAACCCTCGTGCGCGAGGAGAGTTTGGATATGGACGAGGAATGGGACGCGGTATGGGTCGGGGAAACCGATGGGGTTTTTATGCTACCGGTCAACCGGGATGGGCTCGAGGACGCGGTTGGGATAATATGCCCTTTTCATCCGCCGTCCAGATGGATTATCCGCAAAAAATGAACACGCGGGAAGAGGTTCGTTATTTAAAGGACGAAGCAAAAAGGCTCAATCAAATGTTGGAAGAGATTAACTCCAGAATAGATGAACTCTCCAAAACGAACGATAAATGAGGAGTTGGTGATGTTATTTAACATTTCAAAAATCAGATATCAGAATTGTATCGATTATAGTCCGGCTGGCGGTCGTGGTGGGGGCGGCCAAGGTCAGGGTGGCGGACAGGGTCAAGGCGGCGGTCGAGGTCAGGGCGGCGGCCAAGGAGGCGGCCGAGGTGGTGGACAAGGCGGCGGCGGTGGTCAAGGTCGAGGAGGTGGCCAGGGATTTGGCCCTGGTGGTCAATGCACTTGTCTGTCATGTGGTGAATCTGTTCCGCATCAGCAGGGAGTTCCTTGTTATAAAATGAAATGCCCCAAATGTGGAGGGGCATTGTCAAGAAAACAATAAGGAGATTGATACTG
This sequence comes from uncultured bacterium, assembly GCA_965602655.1. GTDB lineage: Bacteria > Zixibacteria > MSB-5A5 > GN15 > PGXB01 > JAAERC01. The sequence continues at coordinate 9,648 of CBFCZE010000081.1, read as the reverse complement.
TTTTGAAAATAGCAATTGCCAGCGGAAAAGGTGGCACAGGAAAAACTACTGTTGCAGTCAATCTGGCTTATTATCTGGCAAATAAGGGTAACAGAACTGTTTATGCCGACTGTGATGTCGAAGAACCAAACGGTCATCTATTTCTGGAACCGGATTGGAAGCAGAATTTTGGAGTCGCCGTAAAAATTCCTAAAATCAATGAAAGCAAGTGTGATTTTTGCGGAGAATGCTCCAATATCTGCCAGTTTAATGCTTTAGCTGTTCTCCCCAATAAAGTATTAGTGTTTCCGACGCTCTGTCACAGTTGTGGAGGATGTTTTAATATTTGTCCCCAAAAAGCGATTGAAGAAGTGGATAGAATAATTGGAGTTGTAAAATTCGGAATCGGTAAAGGTATCATTACCTATGAAGGGAGATTAAATGTCGGTGAGGCGATATCACCACCGATTATCAAATATCTTAAAGATAGAATTGCGCCTTCTGATTTTACAATAATTGATTGTCCCCCCGGAACCTCCTGTCCCGTTATCGAGGCTGTTAGGGAATCTGATTATGTGATTTTAGTGACCGAGCCTACCCCTTTTGGCTTAAATGATTTGGAACTGGCCGTAGGTATGGTACGTGAATTGAATCTTCCATTTGGAGTTGTGGTTAACCGTTATGGAATAGGTGATGACCGAGTTCATACTTTTTGTAATAATCACGGAATAGATATTCTTCTCGAAATACCGAATGATCGCAAAATTGCCGAGGTTTGTTCCGAAGGAAAACTCATTATTGATACCCTGCCTCATTATTCAGTTTACTTTGATACTCTAATTCAGGGGATAATACGGCCCCTAAAGGCGACAGGAGCATAAGGATGCCAACCTATGAGTATGAATGCAAAAGATGCGGTCTGCGTTTTGAAAGATTGCAATCAATTACCGAAGAGCCATTAGTTGCGTGTCCGGAATGTGATGGTCAGGTGCATCGGCTGATTAGTGGAGGAATTGGATTTATAGTAGGCTCGGGCAAGAACAGATTTAGAGAACATATAGAACACAGTTGTTCACTGGAGAAAACCGGTAAAACCTGTTGCGGACGCGATACACGGTGTAATACACCTCATTGTGAGGATAAGTAATGACATCATCCGGCTATCGATATACCTATGGACCGGTTCCATCCCGGCGCTTAGGAAGTTCTTTGGGAGTAGATCTGGTTCCATTTAAAACCTGTACTTATGATTGCATCTACTGCCAGTTAGGACGAACCACAAAAAAAACAATTAATAGAAAAGAATATGTTCCAACCATAAAGGTAATACAAGAAATAGAAAAGAGGCTATCTGGCAATTCACCTTTTGATTTTATAACTTTGGCCGGTTCAGGGGAGCCAACATTGCATTCCAATATAGGTCAAATAATTCAGGCCATAAAAAACTTAACATCTATCCCGATTGCGGTCATTACCAATGGTTCTCTTTTGTCAGAAACTGCAGTTCAGGACGACCTAATGAAAACGGATCTGGTTATTCCTTCTCTTGATGCCGGGAGTGAAATTATTTTTCAAAAAATAAATCGTCCTCATACGGATTTAGACTTCGATTCAATGATTAATGGACTACGCGGGTTCAGAATTCGATTCAATAAGAGTATCTGGCTTGAAGTTTTCCTTCTTTCCAAAGTAAATGATCTTATTCCGGAAATTGAAAATATTGCCAACCTTGTTAAAAGTATCAATCCGGATAAGGTCCAGCTGAATACCGTTGCCCGACCACCTGCCGAAGAATATGCCCGGTCAATCTCTACCAAGAAGTTAATGGCCATAAAGAAGATATTCAGAGTAGAAACCGAGGTAATCAACAAGCCTGTATCCAATAAATTGCCATCCACCTTAAATAATACAACAAAAAATGATGAAATACTTGCGTTGTTGGAACGACGTCCCTGCACCGTCAAAGATATTGCAGATGGATTGGGAACATGTGTTAATGAGGTGATTAAGCAGTTAGATCTATTATCAAAAAAAGAAATCATGACTCTTAGGTTCGGCAATGACCGCATGTTTTATAAAAGGAAAAGAGCACAATGATAAGTGAAATTGCGATAATCAGCGGCAAGGGCGGAACCGGAAAAACGAGTATTGTCGGTTCACTTGCCTATCTGGCAAAAAACAAAATTATGGTTGATTGTGATGTTGATGCTGCCGACCTGCAACTCATTTTAGGTGGAAAAATCAATTTTTCAGAGGATTTTATCGGTAGTAAAAAAGCGGAAATAATACCGGATATATGCAATAATTGCGGCATTTGTTATGAATACTGCCGCTTTGATGCAATTAAGGAAAAAACAGATACTCCAACTAATATTACTCAATTTTATGTTGATGAGATTTCATGTGAAGGTTGCGGGGTCTGTGCCAAATTCTGTCTTGATGAGGCTATTAAATTTAAAGACCATGTTAGTGGTAAATGGTTTATAACCGAAACCAAATATGGATCTTTGGTCCACGCAAAGTTGGGAATTGCCGAAGCCAATTCAGGGAAATTGGTTTCTTTACTAAGAAAAACGGCTCATGATTTGGCGGTGAAGAATAATTATGGAATGATTATAATCGACGGTTCACCTGGTATTGGTTGTCCGGTTATTGCATCGTTGACAGGAATTAGCTATGCTCTTATTGTCACCGAGCCAACCGTTTCTGCCATACATGATATGAAGAGGCTGTTTGAGCTTACTCAGCATTTTGGTATCAAGGCCGGCATTTGTATTAACAAATATGATATAAACTTGAGACTATGTGACACAATTGAAAAATTTTCACAAAATAAAAATATTAAAGTATTATCGAGAATACCTTATGACATCGGTGTAACTAAGGCTCAAATTGAAGGGATTCCATATTTGGAATACACAAAAAACGGAATATCAAAAAATATTTATGGATTATGGAAGAACCTGATGAAAGAGATAATTGTACCCAATAAAAAAGCAAATAAAGAAAATAATAAACAGATACAATTGGATAAACGCATTAACTAAGGAGCATGGAAATATGAAAATCGCAATACCAACAGCAGAAGGATTACTTTGTGCGCATTTTGGGCATTGCCAACAATTCACAATTTTGGAAGTTGATTCTGAGGAAAAAAAGATAATAAAATCCGAAGCCTTAACTCCTCCTCCTCATGAGCCCGGAGTATTTCCTTCATGGCTTGGCCAGCTGGGATGTAATCTTATAATTGCCGGGGGTATGGGGGGACGGGCCATTGATTTGTTCCAGCAAAATGGTATTCAGGTAGTTGTCGGCGCGAAAAGCAAAAATCCTGAGGAGATTGTATTGGCTTACTTGAACGGTGAACTTATGACCGGTTCAAATCTGTGTGACGAGCCCGCATTTCATCAAGGGAATCATAAGAGGTGTTCTAATCAATAGAATTATTGTAATAAATTACAGATTATTTATGGATTATAATTAATGCTTACAAAAGAACAAAAAGATCGCTTAAAAAAGCAGGAACAAGAAATCTTTGACAATATGCATAGCATCAAGCATAGAATTGTAGTATTCAGCGGAAAGGGGGGAGTCGGCAAAACAACTGTAAGTGTAAATCTCGCTTATGGACTTCGCCTCCGTGGATATAAAACGGGAATACTGGATGCCGATATAACCGGACCCAATGTACCCAAAATGCTGGATTTGCGGGGTGAGCCATACAACAAAGATAATAGACTGATGCCGCCAATATGCCATGATGTGAAAGTGATGTCTGCTGCCAGTCTTGTTGCAGCCGACGAACCAATTGCCTGGCGGGGTCCGATGCGTTCAAAACTTTTATGGCAATTTCTTGGCCAGGTTGATTGGGGTCCATTAGATTTTCTTATTGCAGATCTTCCCCCGGGAACCGGCGATGAAATAATCACAATGACTCAACAAATGAATCCGGACCTGGCAATAATTGTAACTACTCCCCAGGAAATATCACTTGTTGACTCTGCGAGAGCAATAAATTTGGCCAAGAAAATAAAGATCCCGAGGATAGGTGTCATAGAAAATATGTCAGGTTTTAAATGCCCCAAATGTGGTAATAAGATTGATCTATTTGATTCAGGCGGGGGTAAGAAGAAAGCTGAGCAAATGAATGTTTCGTTTTTGGGAATGTTGCCAATTGATATTGAAGCCAGAAAAAAGGCAGATAAGGGTAGAGCAATTATTTTAGATGATATAAATGCCGATTTATCAGTTTCAATTATGAACGTTATAGAAAAAATGGAGAATATGCTTAAAGATACAGTCTAGAATTATACAACGGCAAAGAAAATGAAAAGAACGCTTGTAATTCAGAAGAACGCAATGGTCATTGGGTTATGGGAGTCGGATGTAATAATATTTACGGGAACCACGCTGGTGAATAATACATTTGGACAGATAAGAAACCGGATTTGAGATTTACAAAAGGATTATTCGGTCTATGGAGTAACGGCAGCGGCCGTTTGTCATTTATTTAATATTGATCGAATTTGTCCCCGCGGTCGGGACGGTTCCGATTTAAAATAAACGCATTTTACATATGACACTAATAGTCCATGCTACCCCATTTATTCAGGTGAGCAGTATATAAAATAATTAATATGAGTGGGTGCCGAGAACCAGCTTTACACCAAATTTGTTTTCTAATAATACTTTGATTTCGTCGAAATCAATGGGACGGTCGGCGGTTTCCATTGCTAATTTGACACAAGTTCCGAAATGAATTGCATCTATTGGCCGGTCAAGATTTTTGGTGACATCGCTTAGTAATTTGACTCTTGGAAATGTCAATCCCGGACAATCGCCGCAATCGGTCATGGCAACCAGTTCGATTTCATCGTATTGGGCAAACTCACCATTTTTTTCTGACATCCCTTTATAACATTTGGCACAGGCGATACACGAGTGATCTTTAACCCGTTTACAATAGAGGACCGCAATTTTTGACATGATTTCTTCCTAATTTAAACCTCACTCATAATTGGGAGGGAAGATAACAATAAAAACTATTAATAAAATATATTTTTGAAAATATTTAAGCGTGACTCATTTTTAATCGATTTATTTAATCAAGTTTAATGCAGTCAATTTTTAATATTCTCTTTATTTCATTGCAGATTGACAATGTCATTGGTTGCCTAAAATTGGTTAATTTCATATATTCCAGGCTGCAAATAGATATGATATTTGGGATGTAATATGGAAGATAAGCCTGAAAGCCTGAAATTTTTCAAAGTTATATTAAGTTCCATTGCCGATGGTGTCTTTACCGTTAACAGTGATAGAATTATCACCAGTTTTAATCGAGCCGCGGAAAAAATAACCGGTATTCCGGCCTCAAAAGCAATCGGCAGACATTGTCAGGATATTTTTCATTCCGATATCTGCGAAAACTGCCTTTTGCAGGAAACTCTGAATACCGGTATTGAGGCTATTGACCAGCCGGTTAATATTATTAACAGTCAGGGTGAAAAAATACCAATAAGTATTTCAACAGCTGTCCTGAGAGATGACAATGATAAAGTATTGGGAGCCGTCGAAACCTTTAGAGATTTATCACCAATCGAACATCTCCGCAAAGAACTCAGTAGAAACTATTCGATGGAAGATATAATATCCAAAAGTCCGATAATTCATAAGTTGTTTGCAATCCTTCCCGATATTGCCGAAAGCGAAAGCACCGTTCTTATACAGGGGCCGTCCGGGTCAGGCAAGGAATTGTTTGCCCGCGCCATACATAATTTAAGTCCGCGAAAAAATGCCAAAAATGTAATTATAAATTGTGGAACTCTGCCGGCTCAACTTTTTGAATCAGAGCTGTTTGGGTATAAAAAGGGTGCTTTTACCGATGCCCAACAGGATAAAAAAGGTAGACTTGCCGCGGCCGAGGGCGGAACCGTTTTTTTTGATGAAATTGGCGAATTGCCATTATCAATCCAAGTCAAACTTTTGAGACTTTTGCAGGAGCGGGAATATGAACCTCTGGGTGGGACCACGGCTATCAAAACAAACATAAGAATTATAGCAGCGACTAATAAGGATTTGAAAAAATTGGTCGCTCAGGCGAAATTCCGCGATGATCTGTATTTTCGGCTGGCGGTTGTCAAATTTACTCTGCCGTTCCTGAAAGACAGGCGCGAGGATATCCCGCATTTGGTAGATCATTTTATAAAGTGCTTTAATGCCAAATCCGGCAAAAAAATTATAAGTGTCAGTCCGGAAGTTATGAATATTCTTATGAGTTATGACTATCCCGGAAATATCCGGGAGTTGGAAAATCTAATTGAACATGGCTTTGTATTGTGTCGTAGCAGTATTATCCAAAGGGAACATTTACCGTTGGATATGATTAGACCTGATGATAGCAATATTCCCAAATTAAATGCTAAATCAACGCCGGTGTCCGAATCAATAAATGAGCAATCCCGGATAATAGCTTCGCTTCGTGAGAACGGCTGCAATATTTCAAAAGCTGCTTTGGATCTGGGAATCCACAGAACTACTCTATGGCGAAAAATCAAAAGATTCAATATTGATTTGAAGCAATTATAAAAATTATTTAATCTCAGAAGTAGAATTTGCAACAATATGTGTTGCGTTGCAACAATTAATGTTGCATAAGCCGCAACAGATAAATATATCGTATTATCATAAGTCGTTATACAACAGAGTATTATCATATGACTTATTTATTGGCACAATTATTGTTATAGAGTGTTGCAATATGAATGTTGCAATACCGAAATTAAACAACAATGTTGCACCCTGTTTTGAGGTGGCCAAAGCATTTGAAATAATTGAGATAAAAAACAATAATGTAGTTTCATCCAAAACTGTCGATTGTTCGGCCGGCGAAGGATTTAAACGAGTTCGTCTTCTTCATTTGCATAACATAGAAACTCTTATTTGTAATGGCATCAAGGAATTTTATCGTAATCAGCTTGCGGCAATGGGAATTACCGTAATTCCAAATATAAATGATTCTATTGAAAAGGCTATAATTCGATTTATCGCCAATGAATTGCCGGTTTATGAAAATGATACTGTCAAATCTCAGGAAAGCTATGATGTTTCGCATGACGATTTGATTAGCTGGGCCAAAGAGCTGTTTGAAACCAACGGCTTTACGGTAACCCAAAATATTTCCAAAGATGCGTTTTTATTGGATTTAATTGCCGAGATTCAATGTCCTTTATGTAAGAAGAGTATCAAAGTCGCTGTTTGCTGTGGGGGGCATACGTATCGGCCCGATCAGGAGATTAAAGAATTTCATCATTCGGTAAAGTCTCCTTATAATGTTCGTGCCTTCATATATTCCGATTCGTCGCAGATTGCGAATAGCTGTGGTGAGTATGGAATTGAATTTATCAGTCCGGAAAGAATTAATCTTATTAAAAGCAGTTCTGCCGCAATGGATGTTCCAATATTCTCGGGGCCAATTGAGGGACATGACAAAATAAATCTGCAGGGAAAAACAGACAGGTAATAATTCTAACATAAGTCGAAGATAGATTATAAATATAACGGAGAATGAATGAGAACCAACCAAATAACACCAGAAGAACGAGAGAAGGCATTTGCCACACAGCGAAAGCCTGAGGTATTGGAAAAGCAGAATCTGGATGTTCGGTATCATATCGAAGATTTCGATGTTGTCGATCGTCCGCGACGATTTCTTGAGGCGTTTGCTGCAATTTTGAAACATTCTAATTATAAAATGGCCCTGGACCATTTTATTCGAATGAGTGCCAAGTGTTCCCGATGTGCAACAACCTGCCAGGTATATCAAGCCACCGGCGATCCTAAAGATATTCCATGCTACCGCTCGGAACTTTTGCTCAGCGTATATAGGCGGCATTTTACCGTCGGTGGTATGTTAAAAGGCCGCCTTTTGGGAAGCGGCTATCTTACCGATGAAAAAATCCAGGAAATGGCCGAAAGTTTCTGGAACTGTACTGCCTGCCGACGATGTGCCCTGGAGTGTCCATCGGGGATTGACCATGGTTTAATTACTCACCTGGGGAGGTATATTTTGAGTGAAATCGGCATTGCTCCCCGGGCGCTGGTGGTTAGCACCCGGGAACAACTGGAAGGGGCTACCGGCAATACTTCGGCAATACCGGTTCCAGCTTTGATTGATACTCTGGAGTTTCTTGAAGAAGACATGCTGGAAGAGAAAAATGTCGAAATCAAATTTCCAATTGACATAGAAAATACCGATTACGTGTTCATTCCGGCCGTCAGCGATTATCTGATGGAAGCCGAGACGCTGATGGGAATTGCCGCGGTGTTTAAGGCGACCGGCGATTCCTGGACAACCGGCACCGGATATTTTGATGGTATTAATTACGGTCTCTTTTACAGCGATAGAATGCTGGAACGGATTGTTAAAAAAATAGATGCAGAAACCAGACGGCTTAAGGGCAAAAATGTGCTTATTGGAGAGTGTGGACATGCCTCAAGATCGGCAAAATATTATCTGCCGACGTATTGCGGCGGTAAAGATGCTTTTCCGGTCATAAATATTATGGAATATACTCATAAAGTCTGGAAAGAAGGTAAGCTGAAACTTGACCCCAACGTCGTAACCGAAAAAGTGGCCTATCATGATCCCTGCAATATTGCTCGCCAGAGATGGATTATCGATCAACCTCGAGAATTACTTAAGGCGTTTTGCAAAAACTATGTTGAAATGACACCGTGTCGTGATGAAAATATTTGTTGCGGTGGCGGCGGTGGGACGGTTTCCATTGATGAAATAAGATCTTATCGAACAACGATTGGCGGAAAATTGAAAGCCGACCAAATACGCAGGTCAGGATGTAATATTCTAGTTGCACCGTGCGCCAACTGCAAGAAGCAATTAAGGGAGTTGGTCGAAGATCAGGGGATTGAGTGCGAAGTAATGGGTTTGCACGATTTGATTTATAAAGCTATCATTTTTGATGACTCATTAATAATTAAAAAAGACGTTCAACCCGAAAATGAACCGGAGGGGAAGTAGATTATGGAATCACTGCTTGAATTTGCACGCGGGCCATTGTTCCGTTTTAGTATATTAATAATGATACTGGGATTGGTGCGAATATTATTTCTTGATATTATGGCTGCCTATATGGCTTATCGGAAGGCCGGAGATAAATCAATGCCATGGAAACTTATTATTAACCGCAGTCTTGAATGGGTATTCCCGGTAAAGCGAATTGGCCATCAGCGTCCAATATATTCTATTTTTTCCATATTATTCCACATCGGATTGATTTTGGTTCCCATATTCCTCTTTGCACATGTTCAATTATGGGAAAAGGGAATAGGTATATCCTGGCCGACCCTTCCGTACAACTGGGCTTACTGGCTGACAATCAGCACCATTGTTTTTGCAGTTTTGCTTTTAATCGGAAGAATATTTAACAAGTCTTCGAGTTTTCTCAGTCGAAAGCAAGATTACTTATGGCCGCTATTATTACTGATTCCTTTTGTAACCGGTTTTGTCTGTTCGCATCTTAATGTGTCACCATCGAATTATCAGCTGTTTATGTTGATGCATGTTCTTTCGGGCAATCTGATTTTTATATTAATGCCATTCACCAAAATCGCTCATTGTGTCCTGATGCCATTATCTCAATTTGTCTG
>CBFCZE010000080.1:0-13011 GCA_965602655.1 uncultured bacterium | reverse complement strand
TGGTCTCGCGGGCCGCCATCAGGATATTTAACGTCCCGCCGATATTGGTTTTATAGTCCTCAAACGGGTTTTTGGTCGATATTATAATATTGCGTGCCGCCAGATGAGCCACATAATCGACTTTGGCCATTAAATCCCGAACCAGATCATAGTCGAAAACCGAACCTTCGACAAATTCGTATGGAATCCCCTCTTCGATATTATTCCGGTCGCCGGTAAATAAATCATCCAGAACAATTACCTTGCCGCCACTTCGAACAATCCGGCCAACAACATTAGAGCCGACAAAACCGGCTCCGCCCGTCACCAGAACGGTTGCACCGGTAAAATCAATCTTTATCATAAGTTATATTCCTTATTTTTTTATTCTTAAACCAAGATAAACAAGAGGCCGGGCCAATTTCCACCAATCAAGAAATGGTCTCATTTTAGTGTACTGCTTTGCTTCCTGATGATAATAGATTGTAATCGGCACCTCTGCAAATCGGATATTTTTATTTTTAATCGCCTTATATAATATATAAGGCTCAAGCTCGTATCTGTCAAGCCACTCCTGATTAATATTTATATCGGGATAATCAAATATTGACAAACGAAATGCCCTGAATCCGTTGGTACCATCGGTAATACGCTGTCCCACCAATAACGATAAAAGAATCGAATATAATTGCGTCGTAATTTTTCGAAAGGGACGATCATTGAATACATGTCCGCCTTTTAAACGTCTTGAACCCTGAACAAAATCGTACTCATCATTAGTAATTGGAGTTACCACACGGTTTATCTCTTTTGGCTCATGCTGATCATCGGACGATAGGACGGTGCATATATCATAACCGTTTTTTATTCCATACAGGATACCGGTCCTGATTGCGGCCCCGACACCTTTATTTGTCCCATGGCTTAAAACAACCGCCCCGGCTTTTTCGGCCTCACCGGAAGTATCATCGTATGAGCAATCATCGACAACTACAATAGTACCTTCAAAGCCGGTTGCTTTGATTTTTTCGACGACCCGCCCCACCTTACCGGTTTCATTAAAGGCCGGTAAAACAATCAGGATTTTAATATTATTCGATCTCATCCTCTTCAAGAGCTTCCTCTTTAAGTTGCTTCAGCGACAGGTGCTCTTTTTTAAGATAATAGAATCCCATCAGGGTAATAGGAATAAATTGCGCCGCGTGCAAAACCAGCGAGCATGAAACGGCATTGTTGGTATCGATACCAAACCGGCTCAACGTAAAAACTACACCGGCATGATAGACTCCGATAAAACCGGGCGACGACGGAATCAAAATCGATATCGATACGACGACTAATAGTACATATGAGGCATAAATCGGCAGATCAAAACCGAACGCATAGAAAATAAATATATTGGAAATACCCATGCAGAGCCAGATCAGCATAGTGTGTCCGGAAACCCAGATCGTCTCTTTCCAGTCTTTCAGAAACAGTAACCCTCTGGAGAATTTCATTACCGTAAGTTCTATTTTCCCCTTAATAACATCCGGCAGGAAAAACAGATATTTGGTCATCAGCCGCCCCGAACCTTCCGGTTTCAATACTATAACAACGGCAAAAATCAAACCGATCACTGCGATACCCAAAGATATCAAAGCGCCCAATTTGTAATTGGAATCCTGCATCAATTTAATTGGAAACAGGGCCAGAATTACAGCCAGTATTATCAATAGAGCCAGAAGATCAAAAACCATCCGCTCAATAAAGATAGTTGCCAGTGAAGCCGATTTGGTTATACGATTATCCTGTTTCGACAATGAATAAGCGCGAACAAATTCGCCCAATCTTAGTGGAAGAATATTATTTGCCATAAAACCGACACATGTCGCAGCTAACAGGGTCTTATATTTTATTGTGGCAATCGGCTTGAGCATATATTTCCAGCGCTCGGCCCTTTGATACATCGCCAATACCACAAAAAATATATTCGGCACAAGCCAGATATAATCGGCATTTTTTAAAGCGGCAATTAATTCGTTTACATCAACATTGCGCAGAATTATAAAGAGAAACAGCGCCGAAATCGCCAGCCCCAGAAGGAATGAAAGGAGTTTTTTTCTCGGCATTATTATTTATCCCCATCGGCGACTGAATTTAGCAGATCAAGAAATGAATCGGCGGCATCGTCCCAGCTAAATTTCTGTGCCCATCGCCGACCGCCATCTTCAAGGCTGGTTCGCTTATTTTTATCCTGCAATATTTTTTCAATTTTCTCGGCCAGTTGACCAATATTACCATAATCATATAAGAAACCGGTTTCCCCGTCACTGACCGAATCACGTAATCCGGGCGAATTTGCCGCAATAACGCCTGTTCCGCAAGCATTGGCTTCAATATTGGTCAACCCCCATCCTTCCTTTAATGAAGGGTACACAGCCACATGACTTTTACGAAGATATTCAACTTTCTTCTCAACCGAAACATATCCCGCAAAATATACTTTATCGCCAAGCTTCAATTTGCCGGATAACTCCTTTAAGGAATCAAGATAATTGCCGCTACCGACAATATTCAGCCGGACATTGGGGATATATTTTTGAACTTTATTAAAGGCATAAATCAAATGATCTATTGACTTATACTTTTTTATCCGTCCAAGATAAAGGATAGTTGGCTCATCGTATTTATTGATATTGCTGTCATAGCTATAAATTGAATTATCAATGCCGCAATGAATCACCGAAATATCATCTGATGGGATTCCTTTCTGTATCATATCGCTGGCCGTTGATTCGGATATTACATTAAATTTATGTCCGCGATACACAGAAACCAGGGGCATCTCCGAAAGATATATATAAAGGCCCAATAAAAAATTAATCTCTTTGAAAACCGAAGTCGAAAACAGATGCGGAATTACTACCAGTGTCGGAATATTTAAATATAGCGGCGTATAAAACGGGATTTTATTTATATCTTCTATTAGGACATCGAAATTTCCGTTTTTAACCAGTTTTCGAAGATAAAAAGGTGCTACCAGATTAAAATTATATCTATTACCCCGCCGAATGATATAAACCCCTTCAATATTTTCTTCCGGCTTGGCATCCCCGTATCCGGAACAAAAAAGCGTAACCTTATGTCCCCTGGCCACGATACGCCTTAATAACTCCTCCAGATGCACCTCCGCGCCACCGGCTAAAGGATTGGAAATATCCTGCCAGTTCAGGGCAAGTATATTCATTTATCACTGCCCCCCGGAAGTATCAATTGGTATTTCGAATTTTTGTATCTCGGCCAGGGCCTGCTTGACTTCATTGTCGTCAGGGTGGTTAGTCGACCATATTGAAAGAATATTTTTTAGTTTTACTATTTTCTGTTGCTTATAATAGATCGCTGCCAGTGTTCGAAAAGCATCCGGATAATCGGGATATTTATTGAAAACCATTTCAAGAACACGCACCGCTTCATCCATATTACCCTGCGATCGTGCGGAAAAACCCCATTGCATATACAATCCGGTTTTATTATCAATTTTTGCCTCTTCAATAAATATTCCCAGAGTATCAAACCGTCCCTGATCGGCCAGCAGTTGAGTGCCATAGCCATAAAGATCTTCGCTTTCCGGCAGAACCTTCAAGCCGTTTTTAATACGCTCAAAGGCGCCGTGCATATCTCCCGCCTTTCTTAATGTGTCCGCCAGCCATAAAATTCCCTGAGAGTAATTATTAACTATTCGTCTGGTCGCTTCATTCTTATGAATGGTTGAATCGGCAATACCTCTGTATTCATATTCTTCTTCAAACATCCGGAGACACTTTTCATAATCAATCTGATTGAAACCTTTGTTAGTCGTATATTGATAAACCATTCCCTCAAGAATCAAATTGCTATCCAGAGATTTTCCCATAAATACACGATTTCCGGTCGGTGTTGTAACCGATATATGAATCGGCCGACTATTATTATTCTGCATGATAATCTCGTCTATAACCTGATCCTGTAATCGATATATAGTCCCTTCTTTGGTTTGATAGGGTCTACGACGATCAACCTCGGCATCGCTCCAGCTAATCGGAATTCCATGATACTTGGGTAGCTGTTTAATATACCATGGTGCGTTGGCCAGCGAAAGATTAACCGTTTTAACGTCTTTTCTGATCCCGTAAACCTCCTGAATACACCATACGGGAAATGTATCATTATCTCCATTGGTAATAAATATGGCATCCTTTTCACATGGCTTAAGCAAATTGTAAGCATAATCATACGGCATATAATTGCGGGACTGGTCATTTATAAAATAATTGGCGCTCAGCGGAGCCAGAGGCATCAACACCAAAAGGGAGCTTAATCCAAAAGCAGTTTTTTGTATCGCCGGAGCAGCATTTTTTAAACTGTCTTTCAGTAAAGCTATTAAACCGGCTATCCCCAGTCCAATAGCCATCCCGAAAAATATAAATCCGGCCGTATAAAAATAATCCCGATTCCTCACCTCCAGATAATCCTGACCGGTTAAAGGGTGTTGTCGAGTGCCATCGGCAAAATTCATATACAGCACAATACCGATAGTACATATTACGGTCATTACTAAAAACGGCAGACCTATTGATGGTTTTCTTCGAATCATCTCCCAGATGCCAAAAAGACCCAGAATAAAGGCGATGAAGAATCGCGATCCGCCAAAACCATACTGTTCCTTAAAAAACCGCCAGAATCCCATCCGGCGATAGTCGCCGAATTGATTTTCCCATTCACCACGTCTTTTAAACATTCGCGATGACATCGTTTCGGCACCATACTGCTTGCGGTCAAGATAACCGACCATAGCCGTCATAGATTCCGAGGGATTATTTTCGTCAATAGTTGGATTAAGCGCCGACCTTATCGGTATATAACCATGCACCGAATAGCCGACAACGGCCAGCAGGATTATCGCCAGAGCCATTTTCCAGCTTTTATCTTTCAGGAAATACCCCAGGCCAATAACCGCCAAAGTGCCAAAACAAAGCCCATAAACAAACGGCCAGAATCCAAGCATAATCATAGAAATGGCCCCAAGAGCCGCGAAAATCGGCCAGTTTACGTATCTCCATAAAAGGCCAAACAAAACTATTACTAATATTACCGTCAGGGTTTTAAAAGCCGAGTAAGGATCAAAAGCACTGAAAAATTCGCCCAAACCTATTAATACAATCGGCGCCAGCGAATAAATCGCAATAATAAGTTGCTCTTTCGACCTGGTTCCCGATTTACTTTTGCGGCCATACCTCTGTATTAGCAGATAGACTCCCCAGATTATAAGACCGGCCAGGCCTATCCATCCAATCTGAATATCTCCCAATGATTTTACGTTTGAAGACAGGCCGGTACCGCTAAATCGCTCCAGCAAATTGTCAAGCAGTACAAAATAAAACGGATAGAGAGCCACCAGATAAAAACCTAATGAGATAACCGCCACCCTGGTCACTTTTCCGAGTTGAAGCAGATGAAACAAAAATAGAATAAACAGAATTAAAACTGTCAAATAAAACGGAACCTCATCCGGTTGCGATGACAATCTGAATATAAAGTATAACTCCAAAAGGAAAAATGCCGAAACCAGCATCCAGTGACGATTGGTAGCCTCTTTTCTTAAGATAAAATATAAACCGATAGCCGGGACTATGGCAAAAAGTGTCAGATGAATTCCAATCCCAAGAATGGCCAGAAACAGCGCCAGAAGCATCGCCCGGGAACCGGACATTTTACCCTGATTATCAAAGTATTTTAATGTCAACCAGTAAATAGCCAGCATCAAAGCCATAGTCGGGGCATAGACTTCCGCTTCGACCGAATTGGCCCAGTTGGTACTCGAGAAGGCTACAAACATAGCCCCGGTAAAACCGCCAATATAAATAATAATCCGATTATATAAATCTTTGTAATTATCAAACCAGAGACGAATTAAGCGGACAATAATCAAATATGCAAAGGTGGCCGTAAAGGCTGATGTCAGAATCGATAGAAAATTTATCCTGATTGCAATATCAACCGCCAGAGGAAGTATTGCGAAAATCCGACCGATGAGAATATATAGAGGCGAACCGGGCGGGTGAGGAATTCCAAGTATATAAGAGCAGGCGACAAACTCTCCGCAATCCCAGAATGAGAAAGTCGGCGCCATTGTCATATAATAAATTATAAATGTAATAATGAAAACCGACGAGGCAATTATTGCATTTACTTTATCAAACTTCACAATGTTATTATCGTCAAAATCAACTATATTCAAACTTTCCTCGAGCCAATCCGACAGGTTGCTAACCTATTATACAAAGCCGGTTTGCAATATAGCCATTTTTTTTAGATTGTCCAGCAGGAATTATTAGGTTGGAATTTTAATACGCCTATTGACAATAATGAGAAATCTATTATAATTTGGATCATCCAAAGTGAATGCCTGCATGCCAATTAAATACATCTGCGCGACTACTACATCCTGGACTCAAACCGATTCAAATAGCGGGGTGATGAATGGACGAAAAAAGGAAACTGAAAAGACAGAATCCGTTCTATTTCCTGCGGGCCTTTGATATTTCCAATCGTCATATTAGCGGACGAATTGTTAATCTGAATCCGGATGGCATGACTCTTTTTTGCGAAGAACCGATCGCCAAAGACACACTTTTCAAATTCAGAATGGCTCTTCCGGAGACCATCGCCGACCGTAAACAGATGACTCTGGCTGCCAAATCGATATGGTGCAAGGAAGACAAGGAACCGGGATATTTTCGATGCGGCTTTTGTTTCGAAGAACTTTCAAGGAAAAATCTTGAAACCATCAACAAACTCTGCGAATCGGATAAATAGCGGGACATAATTATTAACCTGCTCCCGACTGCCCCTAATTAACATTCCAATTTAGTATTGAAAATAAGATCTTTTGTCAGGAAAATGATTTTAAATAATTTCTTGCAAAAATAAGGCCTTTCCCCTATATTGTTTGGGATTATTACCTACTTGACAAGCAATTATTAGAGCGCATAAAAATATAGTTAATTAAAATATATTTTGAGAGGTGCAAAATGTGTAAAGTCCTAATGATTCTCGCACTCCTAGCATTACTTATTCTTTTTACGGGATCGACAAATGCGCAGGAAGTCTTTTGGGATGCCAATATTCCATTATCCTACTTATGGTATGATGGTGGCACTTATAAAATCATTCCAAATATCCCGATTGTAATTGAAATCGAGGCGGAGAATAATTCCCCTACCGCAGTGCAGGGTTTTAATGTTCCCTGGCATGTATTTGGAGTGGGGGATGTTAATACGGTTAATTGGATAAATGCCGGAGGAACCCATGGTATAAATTCAGTCGTACTAACCAATGGGTTTGAAGACAACACCACCTGGAACCTTCTAAATATAATAACTCCCTGGAGTTGGGACGGCACCTTGCCGGATACTCTAAGTCATACAGCCGTAATGACTTCAGGTCCGGGATGGCCGGCCTATTCCCCAATGGAAACCCACTATGAATTTCACCTTTCTATACCATTAAATCCGGGAGAACTGGGCGAAATCTGTATTGATTCAATCAATCATTGGAATGACTACTACGATTGGGTGTTCGATCGCCCCTCGAATTTTATGGGTCCATATTGCTGGGAGGTTGAGGTAAATCCAAATTCACCACCGGATATAGTCGGGACACCAACAAGCCTTGCGTGCGAGCACCATGAATACATTAATGTTACTTATGATATATTTGATCCCGAAAGCGATGCAATTACAGGTGTCGGTGTAGTCGATAATTCTGGAATTCCATTAGGCGCCACAACCTTAGTAAATAATGGAGGTGTGTACTCTCTTATTTGGGATTTCGATCCGCCCTGCAGTTGGGTTGGCCAGTCTAATGATATATATTTATACGCCGAAGATGCATCGCATGCATATCCAAATTCTGTTAATTTATATTGCATTGATCTAGCGATTGTTAATTCCGCGCCCGTCATTGGCGGCGACTGCGGCAAAACCTTTAGTGTCAAGGCTAATTCTACTGGAACAGCCTCCTTTACGGCAACAGATGCCAATATAAGTAGCCCTGAAGAAATATTGTTATATACAGTAAACGCTTACCCATCCCCAAATGGTATGGCCACTATCGATCCTAATGGCATCTTTGTTTTCGGCCCAACCACTCTTGATGTTGGTCAGATTTTTACCTTTACTATCAGAGTAACAGATTGCACGGGCGATAATTCAGAATGCGATGTCGCCTTTCAAGTTACTAATGTGGACGACCTTGGTCTTCGCCCCAATCCGGATGGCTGGCAGTTTAGCAATTCGTCGATCAATATGTGGCCATCAAGTTGGTGGACGCAATTTGATTATACTCTCCCTCCTTACCCTCCCGCCTTCTGGGCGGTCGCCCCTGATTCCTTTCCCGACTGGCCGCTTTTTGTCGATGCCTTTGGTAAAAGTCAATGTTATCTCTACACGGCTCCGGGGACAATAACGTTCAGGCCAACGGCAATTACCAAGTGGCAGTCGATTATAGGGCCATGGGGCGGTTCCTGTTTTGGCTTTGCCATCACAAGTTTCCTCTATTTTGACGGATTTTTAGAAGTCTCAAAAACATTTCCCGGTAATGCAGATGTTTACAATATTCCCATCGCCGATAGCAGTCGCAAGCTTGTAAATAAATACTGGATATATCAGACCGGCAAATACCACCGGCAGCATGTGCTTAACAATTATGCGTCCACCGTAAATCAGACACTTCTTGAATGCCGGAATATGTTCAACAACCCTGTCCGCGATGATAAGATATTGGCCATGTATAATAACAACGGATCGGGAGGGCACGCCGTGACGCCATACCGATGCGAAACCGACCCGATCAATACTCATATCTGGTATATCTACGTTTATGACAATAACTATCCCAACGATGACACAAAGAGAATTGAAGTCAATACTATCACCAATTTATGGCATTATTCTGCCCTGCCGACCTGGGGCGGACAATGGTACTTATTCCTGATGGAACCCATCAGCTTTTACACTTCGAACCCGATCAGGTCTGATTCGGCCAGCCGGGGAAATCGCGAAGATAATGTGGAACTTCTATGGGATGATGAACATATTGAACTTTACTTTTCTCAGGTTGATTCAGCTTTTCTCGAATCACCATCAGGAAATATCGGCCATTACGAAGATAATAAGTTTAGCACGATTACTAATGGTATGCCGATGATTTTGCTAACCGGACAGGAAACACCGACCAAAGGATACTACCTGCCAAATGACAATTGGGACTATTATCTGACCGGGATGCTCTATTCTTCGTTTCGAATGTCCATGTTTTCCAGTTCCACTGTTTGGACATATCAGCGCGAAAATGTTGACTACACTCAACATGAACATCTAAGGATTGAGAATGGCAATCAAAACTTGATGATTTATAATCCTGACTTAGCTGGAAGAAATTATCAACTTGATATTATCGAAGCGGCCATTGATTCTGAAGTTGTCTGGACCGTTTCGGCTATTGAGTTGGCCGCTGAAGATTCAACCGGTTTTTCAATTATTGCCGGCGAAAGACAGGACATACTGATGCAGATTGATAATTATGGCGAGGCCGGGACCTATAACCTTGGAACCAAAATAGCAGGATATAGCGGCGAATATGATTTCTTCAGTGACGCCATTTCAATACCCGAAAATAGTTCTCAAAGAATTATCCCGGACGGGCGGGCGTATGATAATACCGTTATGATAATTACCGACCCCGACATGACCGGGATTTATACCGATACCGGCTATGTTGAAAATGAATACGGAATAACCTACATTTGCGGTGATGTTAATCATGACGAGCTGATCAATATCCTGGATATTGTTTACCTGATTAATTACAAATATAAAGAGGGTCCCGATCCCATATCAATGAACGCGGCCGATGTTAATAGCGATGAATTGATTAATATCCTGGATATCGTCTATTTGATAAACTATAAATATAAAGAAGGCCCTGACCCGGTCTGTCCATAGAATTATTGGTACGCAAAACAATTGATGTCGGGTGCAAAAACCCGACATCACAAAAATATTAGCATATTGATGTTCCGTCAGGAAAGGTTTCCTGACGGCGCGGGAAAAAATTGTCGAAATCCTTTTAAGATTTCAACCTACTCTGCTTCTTCTGTACTATCTATCTGTTCTGCCTCTTCCATTTTTATGGATTCTTCCTTGTCTTTCATCACCTTATCCAAAACACCGTTGACAAAGGATGCCGATTCAAGTGTACTGTATTTTTTGGCCAGTTCAATAGCCTCATTTATGGCAACTTTAATCGGGATATCCGGCAGATGCTCAATCTCACAAATCGCCATCCGCAAAATATTTTTATCGACCACCGCCAGACGTTCCAAATCCCAATTGGTGGCCAGACGGGATATATAGACATCGATTTTTGGCATATATTGAGCAACCTTGCCAAACAGCTCTCGGGCAAAATCAAGAGCGCTTTCATCGACACCGCCATTCTCGATCAGGGTGAAACAGATTTCTTCATGCGACTGTTCCCCCAGCTCAAGCGCATACAATGCCTTTAATACATGTTCTCGGGCGCGGTGTCTGTTGCTCATGATTTATCAATCTGACGATATAAATTGACCATCTCAATCCCGGATTGGGCCGCATCCCAGCCTTTGTTGCCGGCCTTGGTTCCGGCCCGCTCAATGGCATGCTCCAGCGAATCGGCCGTGACGATACCATAAATCACCGGAAGACCCGAATCCATAGCCGCCTTGGCAATGCCTTTAGAAGTTTCGCTGGCGATATAGTCAAAATGAGGTGTCTCACCTTTTATGACAACACCAAGACAGAGAATACAATCGTATTTTTTTGAGTCGGCCATTTTGGCGGCAAGATACGGAATCTCAAACGATCCGGGTACTCTGGTCACCCAGATATTCGAATCTTTCGCCTTGTGCCTGATAAGACAATCAAGGGCTCCCTCAAGAAGTTTACTGGTCAGAAGCTCATTAAAACGGCTAACCACTATTCCGAATTTTAATCCGGAGGCATCAAGATTGCCCACAATTTCCTGGTACTTCATAATCACTCCTATATAATATTAAACATATGTCCCAATTTTTCTTTTTTGGTCTTCAGATATTTGGCGTTATGCTCGGTCGGTTTAATTTCAATCGGAACCCGATCATCAATCGTCAGACCATATCCTTCAAGACCGACAATCTTTTTTGGATTGTTGGTAATCAACTTAATCGAACTCAAACCCAAATCAACAAGTATCTGGGCGCCGATTCCGTAATCACGCAAATCGGCCTTGAAACCAAGCTCATGATTTGCCTCGACTGTATCCTTGCCCCCATCCTGTAATTTGTAGGCTTTCAATTTATTTGTCAGACCGATTCCGCGTCCCTCTTGACGCATATACAACAGAACACCCTCACCCTTTTCCTCAATCATCTTCATAGCCGTTGCCAGCTGATCGCCGCAGTCGCATCGAGCCGAACCAAAAACATCGCCGGTCAGACACTGTGAGTGCACCCGCACCAGAACATCTTTTTTGCCGGCGACATCACCCTTGACAAGCGCCAGATGATGATGATCATCAGTCTGAGACTCAAACATATGAAGTTTAAAGGTTCCGTAGCGTGTGGGGAAATCGACCACAACAATTTTATTGATCAGTTTCTCGGTGTGACGCCGATATTCAATTAAATCCTTGACGGTTATCATCGACATATTAAATTCTTCAGCCATTTTCTTGAGACGAGGGACACGAGCCATAGTCCCATCATTATCCATAATCTCGCAAAGAACCCCAACCGGCGCCAACCCGGCCAGTCGAGCCAGATCAACGGCCGATTCGGTATGCCCCGCCCGTGAAAGAACGCCGCCGTTTTTAGCCGTTATCGGAAAGATATGACCCGGCCGGCAAAGATCCTCGGGAACGCTGTCATCACTGACTATAACTTCTATCGTTTTCGCTCGATCTGCCGCAGAAATGCCGGTGGTCGTATCTTTGCAGGCATCAACCGAAACGGTAAACTTGGTTCCGTGCAGAGCCGTATTGGAATCGACCATCTGATGCAGCTTCAGCCGTTTCATTCTTTCTTCTCTAATCGGTGTACATATCAGACCGCGGCCATGAGTCGCCAGAAAGTTCACCGCTTCCGGTGTTATCATTTCTGCCGCCATGATAAAATCGCCCTCGTTTTCACGATCTTCATCATCGACAACAATAATTATCCGCCCCTTTTTTATCTCATCGATTGCCTTTTGGATTGTGTCAAAATTAGTCATTATTACTCCAACTTGTATTATTCCATCCGCTTTCTATCAATTTATTTATGGTTAAGCCCTCTTTCGAATCGATTTTCATCATTCGGGCTATATACTTGCCAACTATATCAAACTCAAGATTAACAGAATCGCCTCTTTTAAAATTCTGTACCGTCGTTGCCTGGCCGGTATGCGGGATTATATTAACCTCAAAAATATTTTCCCGAAGCTCATTTACCGTCAATGAAATCCCATTGACAGCCACCGAACCTTTGGAAACCAGAAATGACGCATATTCATTTGGGTATTTGATCGACAGTTCGGTCGAACCGCCGATTTTACGGATATTAACAATTTCACCGATACAATCGATATGACCGGTCACCATATGTCCGCCCAGACGATCGGTCGGCATAAGCGCCCGTTCGAGATTTACTTTATGGCCCGAATTATATTTGCCTATAATCGTTGTGCTGACAGATTCCTGCGAAGCCTCGACTGTGATAAAACTCCTGTCGAATTCGGTAACCGTCAGGCAACAGCCGTCAATTGCAACGGATTCGCCCAGTTCGGTGTTTTCAAACGGAATATCCGGTTTTATGGTCAGCAGTCTATAATTGCCCCGTGAGCCGACAACGGCAATAGAACCGGTTGTCTGAATTAATCCCGTGAACATTACTTATCCTCCGGATACCCGGTGAAAAGAATATCTTTGCCGATTTTATCTATTTCGTACTCCTTAAAT
>CBFCZE010000079.1:0-13034 GCA_965602655.1 uncultured bacterium | reverse complement strand
TAACACCTCCTATTCCGCCGGTTATCTCATAGGTTGGATTAATAACTTGTCCGGTTTTATCCAGTACCGTCAGGTAGAGGTAATTGGTTGCCCCTTTTCCAACCCAGAGCAGGTATATATCACCATTGGCATTTGAAGCAGTGGCGATTGCCGAGAGAGACTGCCCGGCCTGATCACTGGTGAAACTGAATCTGTCAATCAACTCAAATGTCGACGATCTGTGTCGCGCAAAAATAGCCGACGGCCCGCCATTAATACCTTTGGATAACCAGGCTAATGTAAAAATACTAGTATCAGGCAATGAATTATAATCCTTGACCATGAGTCCAATATCCATATTATCAAATTCCACCTCAGGCAGTGAAACGGTATGAATATCGCTCCATTCAAATTCATTAGGGCCAACCATTGCCATATTTCGCGCATATATCTGTCCATCACCATTTTCATAATCAATCCAAGCAACCAAGGGCCAACTTGAAATAGATGATATCAATTTTGGTTCAGCCTTTGGCGTAATACTATTTGTGTCAGATACTATGGTATGTTGCCCAATGTCAGGATAAATACAATAAGTCGTGAAGATACGCTGACCGACGACTCCATGAATGGCACGACTATCGTTCCAAACAATCGATACTCCATCACTGTCAAATGATCTTATTGGTTCAACAAAAGGTTCTTTTTGTAATGCTGGGATAATATCAGAATTGACTTTTATATTTTCGCCAACCGACATTTGTTGATTTTGATCATACAGCTGAAGGTATATATCTCCTTCATCATTTCGTTTGTCAACAAACGCCATAATATTTCCTGTCGTCCATGAATCCCTGCATATCGAAGGTTGGGTTGAATGTGCGCCAATGGCATCGTCATTAACAATAATATCATCAGCCGACAGGGGAGAGCCGTCAGAATCAAATTGTTTCAACATAATATCCCAATTGCCCCGGCGCGAATCCGACCATGTACAATACAGATTATCGGCATTATCGAACTCCAGTGATGTTTCCCAGTTGGAACCGGTCGGAAAATCGCTGACCGTAATAATCGAGCCGTCCGGTGTAACATCGGCGGTAAATTTTTGCAGCAAGACTTTATCGGTATCGTTAACCGATGTCCAGGCAACAGCCAGATTACCGGACGAATTAACGGCCATCGAGACATACCAATCAGCAGTATTTTCAGCATTGTTGGAGATATTAACATTATCGCCAATCAAACCATCGGCACGGGTGATTCGTTGCAGAAAGACACGCTGGGTCCCGCTCCGTTTATCCAGCCAGGCGATTGTGTATCCATCGGTTGCCGAATAGGCAATTTCGGGAAGATATTGAGGTTGGTCGATATAATCAAAATCGATAATTCTCTGATTCGAGCCGTAAAGAGAACCATCGGAATTGACAAATTGCATATAAATATCGGCGTCGCCGTTACGGTAGTCTTCCCAGGTAATAGCCATATTACCCGACGGTTCAACGGCAATCGAGGGGGCCCAATAGGTGGCGGTGCCGCCATCGTCGTTTATGGTTATATTCTCAGTCAGCGGTGAACCTTCACTTGAAAAGATTCGAAAATTTATCGAATTGCTTGTCGAATACTGTTCCCAGACAGCGGCCAGTCTACCGCCGGGATAAAGAGCAAGATCGTATAAACCGGCATAGCCGAGGGCGGGATTGCTTATTCTAAATTCAGTCAGTTTGTTTAGATCGCCGTCAAATCGTGAGACAAAAAGCCAGCCGGTCGCATCATCGCGCCAGCCAAGATAAAAACCGCCCGAACCATCGGAGACAAGATGCGGATTGGAGACATCATACTGATCATCTCGACCCAGTGCCAGAACATTTGAACCGGAGCGAATGCCCTCGGTATCGAATATCTGAATAAAAATCATCCGATTGCCGTTACGGTTATCGGTCCAGCCGATAACGGTGCGACCATCGGTGAGTCCGGCAATTGTGGAACTTCTTTGGGCAAAAGTCGCCGGTGAGACCGATTCAGAAACTGGCAGATCGGAAAAGCCGCTGATTTGTGAAAATTGAGCCGATTTGAATATTTCCGGTGTTAAAAATTTCGTCAGAAATACTGGATTCTCATTGGAGACAGGCGTTTTGGCAGCTTCGTTATGCAATTGAAGCCGATCAGGCGTATTATTCCCATAAGCCACCGATATTGGAATCTGGAAAAATAAAACTGATATTATCAGTATGCCAATAAATATTTTTGTAGTAGACTTTGTCATTTTTTTTCAATCCGGCCGCATTTCACCGGTGTTAAAGCCAATTGCGCAAACCTTATGCCGATTTTTGTATAAATGACGGATTAAAAGTTTAATATACTCCGAAGGGCGCCGTAAACATCTAATTGCCATTCTGACAAAAGGTTAGTATGTAATACCGGAATTTGTCCGATGTTGTTCTTTTCTCTTTTTCTAAACGTTTTAAACGTCTGATTTGTTTAAAGCAATTCTTTTCATAATAGCTGAAAAGAATTAACTTATAGTTGCCGAGTGTGAGGTTTGGCGGAGAAATCTAAATCGATGTCTATCATTAATATAAACAAAAATAATAATTTGTCAAAGAATAAAAAAACCCGACGGGGAGAGCACGATTCCCGCCGGGTATTTCAATCCGACTTGGCCGGATTGAACTTACTCCCCCCTCCAGCCCAAACAAGAGATTCTCCTTTTCAGTACGCCGAAATTATATATTTTCATTTTGCAAACAATCTATAAACTTTTGCATGAGTTGCATTTAAGTGAAAATAATACAACCCAAATATTTTTTATATCTTAATTATGGTATCTTCTGGCGGTGTGCTCGAGATTGCCAGCCCATTTCAATTTATTATCGAAATGGCAAAAATCCAAAGGAAACAGGTTCTTGAAAGTAACTTAGCTTACTTCCGGTCCAACAAAACCCGCTTTATGAATTAACAATTACTTTCTAATACTATCCTCCTCCTGCCCAAAAAAAACTTCAACCTTCTAAATATCTTGTATGCTCAGTTATAACCGTGTGGATGCCGAAATCGGCGCAAACCTTCTTAGGTCTGTTTTTCAACGGTTCGTACATTATCAATATAAGCCGTTTGGTTGATTATGTCAAATTGTTTTTTGTATTACCCCCAAAAAAATGTACTATTACGATTTGTTTGCCATAAACTTTCTTGACAAATAGCCTTACAGGGCGCATATAACATTTTCTATTGTTAAGAAGGATATTTGATTATAATGAAAAGCAGATTCTATACACCTGAAAATATTCAAGAGATAGCAAAATCGATGAAAACTGAGGCCAAAGGCTACTGTCCCCCTAATAATATTCGTTATAACCCGGAAAAGGCCGCATTGCTCATTATCGATATGCAAAATATCTTTCTTGAAGAAAAATATTCCTCTTTTATACCTTCCGCTCCGGCTATTTTACCGGGTATTAGGCAGTTATCTGAAGAATTTGTTTCGTCAAACCGGCTGGTTGTGTTCACCAGGCATATCAATACCGAAAATAATGCCGGAATGATGTCTCGCTGGTGGAAAAGCATTATTGTCGAAGAAAGCAAATCGAGCCGGATTACCGACGAACTTGATTGTTCCAAAAGTATTGTAATCAAAAAGTCTCAATATGATGCCTTTATTGAATCAGATTTGGAGTCCGCTTTATTGGACAAGGAGGTGACTCAATTGGTTATCTGCGGCGTAATGACACATCTTTGTTGCGAGACTACTGCCCGGTCGGCATTTATGAAAGGATTTGAGGTTTTTTTTGCCGTTGATGGAACCGCTACCTATAACGAGCAGTTGCATCGGGGCTCAATTATTAATTTATCGCATGGCTTTGCAAAGCCGGTTTTGATAAGCGAAATTTTGACAGAAATGGACAGTTACAATGTCCGCCAATGATGTAATCATCATCGGTGCCGGACCGGCCGGAATCGCGGCGGCTATTCAGCTTAAACGAAGCGGATTAAATCCGGTAGTTTTCGAAAAAAAGAAAATTGGCGGATTATTGAATAATGCCAATCTGGTAGAAAACTACCCCGGTTTCCCGGGTGGTATTACCGGTCCTGATCTGGCAGCCTTATTTAAAGAGCAATTAGAATCGTTTGAAATTGAAATAATATATGAGCAGATAAAATCGCTTGATTATAATAATGAATTATTCACGGCCCGAACCGAGTCAAAAGAAATGCAATCAAAGGCGGCCATAATAGCCTCCGGTACTCGGCCGAAGCGTTCGAACGACCTAAAGATATCTGATCGGATTAAAAGCAAAATTTATTACGATGTCTCTAATCTGCTCGAAGCAAACGGCAAAACCATTACCATAATCGGGGCCGGCGATGCCGCCTTTGACTATGCCCTTAATCTGGCCAAAAAGAATAATGTTATAATTCTAAATCGTGGGAAAAATATCGAATGCCTGCCGCTGTTGTATGATAGAATCAAAGAGGCAAAATCAATTAAATATCAGGCCCAGACGCAGGTATTGAAAATTACTGAATTCTCAGGCAATCGCTTAATTTTAAAATGCCGTAAAAATAACGAGGATGTTGACATTATTTCTGATTGTGTTATTCTTGCCATCGGACGTGAGGTGCAGTTTGATTTTATGACTGAAAATCTAAAAGAAAGAAGAGGCGAGTTGGAAAAAGAGGGGTTGTTTCATTTTATCGGCGATGTCAATGGCCGGATTTATCGGCAGACCGCTATTGCGGTTGGTGAAGGAATATTAGCGGCTATGAAAATTGAAAGAAAACACCGGGATCTGCTGATATGAAAGTGATTTCCAGCGCCGGACAGGAAAATATCGCCACCGTATTTCTGGCTCAGATGCCGAAAGGTCATATTGTTGAATTTGTTGAATCAGTTCAACCGCCATTTCCGCGAGAAAAAAAATGGGTGTTAATTATCTCGACTCTTTATGGATGTCCGGTAAAATGCCCGATCTGCGACGCCGGCGGATTTTATCATGGAAAACTCACCAAAGATGAGATTTTCGCACAAATTGATTTTCTGATTAGACGACGTTATCCCGATTTTCATGTTCCTGCCAGGAAATTCAAAATCCAGTTTGCCCGGATGGGGGAACCATCGTTTAATATGGCGGTTCTCGATGTTCTCGATGAACTGCCATTTCGTTATAATATCACTGGTCTGATGCCCTGCGTTTCATCTATAGCTCCGTCCGTATCGGACAAGTTTTTTGACAGACTGCTTGATATTAAAGAAAAACATTATCGTGGAAAATTTCAGCTCCAATTTTCGATTCATTCGACGGATAAAGAAGAGCGGGATTTTCTAATTCCCGTGAAAAAATGGTCGTTTGAAAAAATCGCTGAATTTGGACGCCGCTATTTCAATGAGGGCGACAGAAAAATAACCTTAAGCTTTGCACCGTCCCAAAATTCAACTATTGATGTTGATATTCTGAAACAACATTTTGATCCTGAGATATTTTTTATCAAAATAACACCGCTCAACCCAACGTATCGAGCCAAGCAAAGCGGGTTGTTCTCTTATATCGATCCTGACCAAAAAGATTACAGATATAATCTTATTGAATCACTTCAAACAGGAGGGTATGAGGTCTTATTAAGTATCGGAGAAACCGCCGAAAATCAAATAGGCAGCAATTGCGGACAATATATCACGCAGCATCTTAAAGAGTTTGAATGCGAGAATTCAATTGATAACAGCTATACCTGCCCGCTTAGGGAATACTCGGAAACGAGTTGAATAGATGATGATTTGGTTTAAGTTGACCTGAAGGCAATTGTCTTTAAAGAATGGAGGATAATAGTGAAAGATATTTGTAAGGCAAAAGTCTCTTGGTTGTTGGTCTTTGCCGTTTTATCGGCATTAGCCCTGACAACATCCTCAATTGCTCAAAGCACGGATCAATCAGACAGCACTGATTTCGATCTGTTTGCGGTAAATGACGGGCCTTATGTATTACAGCAGTCCAACTCGGCCAATATTGCCTTTTATGTATGTAATGGATTTTTTGAAAGCCGTACTTTTGGGGTTGACGATACAATCAGGTTTCGGGGTTTCTGTTATGACACCAACGAAGTATATGCCGTTACGACAAAAAAGTATAAAATTGAGCCGGATGTTATTGATAATGTCCCCAAAATACTAACAGTCAGCGATATTCATGGCCGATATAATCTGTTTGAAGATATTCTGATTAAAAGCAAAGTCATAAATGAGAACGGCCAATGGATTTTTGGCGACGGCCATCTGGTGATTAACGGCGATATTTTTGACCGTGGGGAATATGTTACCGAATGCCTTTGGCTTATTCATCGATTGGAACAGGAGGCAAAAAAAGCCGGCGGTGCTGTTCATTTTATTCTTGGTAATCATGAGCAGATGATACTCCAAGCCGATAATCGATATATCCATGAAAAATATTTAAAGGGGATAGTGGAAGTCACCGCTATGGCGCATGAGGTTCTCTACGGCAATCGCTCGGCTCTGGGCTGCTGGCTTCGCTCCAAGCATACGGTTGTGAAAATAAATGATATTCTTTTTGTGCATGGGGGAATTGCGCCGTCTTTACTTGAAAAAAATATGACCATTCAGGATATCAATAATGAGGCTCGACAGAATATTGATTTTGATAAAGAATCTCCTGAAATAACAGATAAGGCTCGATATCTTTTTGGCAGTGAGGGCCCTTTTTGGTATCGCGGTTATTTTTATGAGATGGAAGAGCGGTATCCTCAAACGACAACAGGCGACATCGACAATATTCTTTCCTATTTTGATGTTAAAACAATTGTGGTGGGGCATACCGGTGTTGATAGAATAACAGGTTATTACGATAATCGAATTATCAATGTGCATGTAACGCTGGATTCCCTGACCACGCAGGCGCTTCTCTGGGAAAATGAAAAGTTTTACAGAATAACAGCCAGTGGTGAAATTCAACCGATAGATTAAATGAAATTTAGCATAATAAAAACCCCGAATAGAAATATTCGGGATTTTCTTTTTGTATTTAAATCAATCAGGCATAGATTGTTTTTAATTCACTGATTCTATTTTTTATATCAACGGTGTTGGTACACTTTGCGGTACAACTGCTGCAAGATGTACAGACTTCCAATCCACGATTCTTTTCAATTTCATCCAGGGCCGATTGCGCCAGATTAAAGTCCTCATATCTTGTTGCATACATATGCGTTCTCATTAGAGTTGGGATATCGGTGCCTTTGGGGCAACTGGCCAAACATTTGCTGCATTGCCGACAAAAGCCCATACCGAGTTCAATGCTATTATCCGATAAAAGCTTCTTTTCGTCGGCCGTATATTCGATATCATAAGCTACAGGGAAGTCAACATTCATATGTTCCAGATTATTGAAAGCCACCATAATCGTGGCTACATATTTATTGTGAAGAGCCCATTTCATCAGGGCCGTTGTAACCGTTTCACTGCTGTAATTTGCGCGCGATTCCGGATTCGGCCATTGTCCACCAAAGGCCAGGGTCTTCATTCCAATAATACCAATATCTTTTTTACCGGCCTTTTCAATTGCCGCCATAAATTCGGCGTCATCGGCCATGGTAAAATTATACGTTGTCAGTATTACATCCCAGGCATCTGTATCAGTTGCCGCATTAATAACTTCGGTTGTATTGGCATGGGTTGAAATACCGATAAATTTGGCTTTCCCCTGCCTCTTAAATTCTTTCATTCCCTCAATAATTGCCGGATCCCTGACGACATCGGCTGTCCTAACATCATAAGTCATAAGAATATCAACATAATCGGTTCGGAGACGCTTCAAACTACCGTGAAGCAATGTGGCTAGTTTTTTCTTAACCTGTTCGGGGCTCATTCCGCGCCTTTGATTGGGACCATATATTTTGGTCAGAATAAGAGATTTGTCCCTGACGCCCATTTTTTTCAAAACGCTTCCGATTAGCATCTCATTGGCTCCAGTCTGATAGCTGGCAGCAGTATCGAACATTCGTGCTCCCATGTTATATGCCGCCTGAATAACACTGGCATCGTTACATGCACCGCAGCCATGGGTTATAATAGGGACGTTCAGGTCGGTTTTACCCAATCGTCTGTGAATAATCTTACCTTTTGATATTGCTGCTTCCTGGGCAAGACTGATTCCGGGCGATAAACCGGCGATACCAGCCGATACGATTCCGGCGGCTGATTTTGCCAAAAATTTCCTACGGGAATATCCAGCATTCTTTTCTTCCATTTTTTCCTCCAATCCTCCCACAGCCTTATTTTAATTAATTGTTTTTAATTGATAACCTGACTATACCGGAATCAGCATTGTTTTTTAGTGTTTCTCTTAATTGGTCGTTGATTAATGAATCAATAGGTAAAACTTCAAGCACCTTTTTATAACATTCAATCGCCTTTGTCGTATCACTAATCGCCTGCAAACCATCGGAATAGCTGTCCCAGCAATTAGCCGAGTTGGGATAGGTGTCGGCGTTTAGCTTAAATAACGCTATGGCATCATCGTTCTGACCTTGTTGTAATGCTTGATAGCCAAAGAAATTGATTGTTGCTTCCGGAAATGTAATGCTCCCCGGATCCGATTCTGAAAATTTATTATATAACTCAACCGCTTGTTGCCCACCCTGACTTCTAATAATACCAACAAATTGATCCGGAGTCGGGGGGAGATCCATCCCTTTTTTAAATTCAAGCGAAACCTCATCATCAGACAGCGTACTTTCGATAAATGCTCGGCTGGTTTCATCGTCTGTCAGAAAGGCATTAAAGAAGTTTAGGACGTATAAACCGGTTAAATCATAATTGGGTCGTGATACAATTTTCGTCACATTTAATGTGTCCATATAGCTTTGAATCGCCGGATAACTGGTAAATATGCCGGACGAATCACTGTCCAGCTTTACCAAATATTTGTCGGAATACTTCATAGAATCGATTAAATCCAAATTAAAACGTTGTTCATCCTTGTAATAAATCTGAAGTAATGGTTTGGCCATGCGATTGGCAACAAAATGCGGATTCTGCTTAACGAACTCCAATTGATCTTGGATGATATTCCAACCGGCTAAACCGGCGACAGCTTCAATATTGAAATTTCGCATCTGCAAAATAAGTGCGGCCAAACCGCCGCCGCCAACGCCGAATGAGCCAATTTTATCGGCGTTGATAAAATCAAGGCTGCGAATATTGGCAAGTGCAAATTCTTTATCTCTGATAACCGTCTCGAAATCAATCTGATTGGCCTCCGGATTTGTCCCCGTTGTTCCCACCTGATGTGTTGTCAGCACAACAAAACCGTTGCTGGCAAGATATTCGCACAAGACCAAATTATCGGAGATACCATTCATTAAATCGGGAAAATAGATAATCAGCGGAAAAGCGCCTTCGGCCGGTTCGGCATCACGAACAGCCCCCATCTCAATATTTGAGGCATCCAAGAGCATCCCTCTGTTATTTCCTAATAGTGCCGCAATTCGTTGAAGCTCCCGTTGCTGAAGAGCCGTCACATAAGCAAAAAAAACAGGAT
This sequence comes from uncultured bacterium, assembly GCA_965602655.1. Lineage (GTDB taxonomy): Bacteria > Zixibacteria > MSB-5A5 > GN15 > PGXB01 > JAAERC01. The sequence continues at coordinate 3,507 of CBFCZE010000079.1, read as the reverse complement.
CATCCGGATATGGAAATAGATACTCACCCAAAACGAGGTCTGATCCATCGTCTACTTTTTTGGCCGGATACCAAATACAAATTTGAATCGGCCGGGCATTATCTCCCTCAATAGCTTCTCCAAAATAATCATATCGGGAACGAAAAGTCCGAGAATGATCATATTTTTCAATCGTTTTGAATCCCGCTGCATACTGGCCCGGTTTTAAATCACCCCAGAGCGGTGGCGTTTGCGCCACTAGATTTGTTTGAAATCCAAAAACAAATATCAGCAAAAAAATCATTATTAAATTAGTTAATTTGCCCCGATTCTTCATAATTGTTCCTCCTAAGATTGTATGATCCAAATACTTAATTATTATGTCTATGACTATTCAGGCTTAATTTTTTTAAAAAAATGACTTTTGCTTTGAAAATCAACAAAAACTCCGGGAACCGGTTTATATATTACTGTTTAAACCCATATATAATCATTATGTGACAATCGCTATTATATCTCTTCTTTTATATTTTGTTTCCCAAATTTTGAAATTCTGGCACTTATTATTATAATATATAAAGATAGCTGTTAAAAAAAACAGCATTTGGTAATTTAGGGATAATATAATGTCAGCCGGTTTAATATTTGATTTGCAGAAATTTGCCATTCACGATGGGCCGGGCATTAGGACAACCGTTTTTATGAAGGGTTGCCCTCTCAATTGCTGGTGGTGTCACAATCCGGAAGGTCTCAGATGCGAACCGGAAAAAATAGAGATTAAAAACAGGCGGTTAAGGGAGGAATTTTTTGGGCAGGAGGTTTCGACCGTTGAGCTGATGACAGAAATCAAAAAGGATATTATCTTTTATGAGCAATCTAACGGCGGGGTGACTTTCTCCGGTGGTGAACCGATGAATCAGATTGAGTTTCTGGATGAAATGCTTCGCTTATGCAAAAAAAATGGAATTTCCACAGCTGTTGATACCTCCGGATATGTTCCTTTTGATTATTTCGAAAAGATATATGATTTAGTTGACCTTTTTCTTTATGACCTTAAAATAATGGAAAATAATCTGCATCAAAAATATACTGGCGTCTCGAATAAACTGATTCTGGATAATTTGATAAAATTAGCTGACCGGGGAAATAAAATCATAATCCGTATTCCGATTATTCCGTACATTACCGATAGCAGAGAAAATCTTGACGATATTGCCGATTTCTTGGCTCCTTTAGAAAATATCACAGATATTTGTCTTCTTCCGTATAATAAATTGGGAGAGGATAAACGGGAAAGATTCGGTTTAGCAAATAATTTGGGAAAACTGGCAACTCAGGAAAATGAGGAAATGAACCGGCTGGCCGTCTGTTTTGATTCGTCGCGATTCAGGGTGAAAATAAAAGGGTAGATATTGTGAACGACCGAATTGAAAAATTAAGGCGGCAATCACTTGATGCGGTACCGTTCATATCGCTGGAGCGGGCAAAGCTTCTGACCGAATTTTATAAAAACGGTTCTGCCGACAATCTATCCATCCCGGTTGCCCGGGCCTTGGCATTCAAATATCTTCTTGAAAATAAAGAGCTTTGTATTAATGAAAACGAACTTTTTGTCGGCGAGCGGGGCCCATTGCCGAAAGCCACCCCGACTTATCCTGAAATATGTACCCATACGCTCGATGATTTCGAGATTCTGAACTCACGCGAAAAAGTCTCATTTAAAGTTGAAAACAGTGCCAGAAAAACTCAATCTGAAAATATTATTCCTTTCTGGTCAGGCAAATCGATTCGGGACAAGATATTTAAAAAAGTGGCTCCCGAATGGATAGATGCCTATAAAGCCGGGGTATTTACCGAATTTCAGGAACAGCGAGCACCGGGGCATACGGTCCTGGATGATAAAATCTACCGTAAAGGATTTATTGATTTCAAAAAAGAAATTGAACGAAGTGTGAATTCTCTCGATCCAGAGGATCCGGAAGCAGAAAACAAAAAAGAACAGCTTAAGGCAATGTCAATTGCGGCTGATGCTCTGATGCTTTATGCCGGACGGTACTCGGAAAAGCTTAAAGAATTGGCCGAAAATGAATCGAACACCAGCAGAAAAGCCGAGCTTATGGAAATGTCTAAAATCTGCGGTCGGGTTCCGGCTAATAAGCCGGAGACATTCAGGGAGGCGCTTCAGTACTACTGGTTTGTTCATTTGGGCGTAATTACCGAGCTTAACACCTGGGATTCATTCAATCCCGGTCGACTCGATCAGCATCTTCTGGCTTTTTATAAAAAAGATATCGAAGCGGGTATTCTCACCGAAGGCCGGGCGCGGGAGCTTTTGCAATCGTTCTGGGTGAAATTCAACAATCAGCCGGCCCCGCCCAAAGTCGGGGTGACGGCGCAGGAGAGTAATACCTATACCGATTTTTGTCTTATCAATCTGGGTGGATTGAAAGAAAACGGCGAAGACGGCGCCAATGAGATGACATACATAATACTCGATGTTATCGAGGAGATGCGTCTCCTTCAGCCGAGTTCGATGGTGCAACTCAGTCATAAGAATCCCGATAGCTTGCTTCATCGGGCGCTTAAAATAATAAAAACCGGTTACGGGCAACCGTCGCTTTTTAACACCGATGCTATCATACGGGAGATGCTGCGGATGGGCAAATCGATTGAAGATGCGCGTAACGGCGGCGCCAGCGGGTGTATCGAAACCGGCGCTTTTGGCAAAGAGAGTTATATCCTGACCGGGTATTTTAATTTTACCAAAGTCCTTGAGATAACCCTGAACAACGGATACGATCCCCGCACCAAAAAACAAATTGGTGTAGAAAGCGGCGAGCCCGCAAGTTTTGAGAGATTCGAAAAATTTTATGAAGCTTTTGAAAAGCAGTTGAAGCATTTTATCGACATCAAAATCGAGGGGAACAAAATAATCGAACGATTGTGGGCCGAAACTCTTCCGGCGCCGTTTATGTCGCTTCTGATAGATGATTGTATCAAAAGCGGCAAAGATTACAATGACGGCGGCGCGCGGTACAATACATCGTACATTCAGGGAGTCGGACTCGGTTCGGTCACCGATTGTCTGACATCGATTAAATACAATATCTTTGATAGTAAAAATTTTGATTTTCCAGAATTGAAACAGGCACTGGAGAATAATTTTGATGGTTTCGGAGATTTGAAAATATTGCTTTTGGAAAAGACACCCAAGTATGGCAATGACGACGATTACCCCGACAGTATTTTGAAACAGGTCTTCGAAAGTTTCTTTGAGATGGTTGACGGCCGTCCCAATACCAAGGGGGGGCATTTCCGGATAAATCTTCTGCCGACCACATCGCATGTATATTTCGGTTCGGTGATCGGGGCCATGCCGGATGGGCGCGAGGCCTATGTCCCGCTGTCCGAGGGAATTTCCCCGGTACAGGGCGCCGATCGGCAGGGGCCGACCGCGGTTTTAAAATCGGCGTCCAAGATCGATCATCTGCGAACCGGCGGGACACTTCTTAATCAGAAATTTACGCC
>CBFCZE010000078.1:0-13192 GCA_965602655.1 uncultured bacterium | reverse complement strand
GAGATGTGAACAGTCTTGTACAACCTGATGGCTTAATTAATATTTTGGATATAGTATATTTGATTAATTACAAGTACAAAGAAGGACCTGAGCCTGTTTGTCCATAAAATACATTTTGTTTAGTTCTGATAAAAACTGGGGTAACTATTATTCCAGCAGTTTCTTAAGTTCTTCCATAAACTCGGCTTTGTCCTGGAATTTTCGATAAACCGATGCGAAACGAACATAGGCGATTTCATCGGTTTCCTTAAGGATCTCCATCACCAACTCGCCAATATAGGTGCTGGTTACCTCACTTTTGGAAAGCTCCTGCAAGCGCGATTCTATACCGTCAACCAACGATTCAATTTTTTTTATTGATACCGGTCGTTTATTACAGGCCAGCTTTATGCCGTTTATTAATTTTCCGCGATCAAACGGTTCACGGCGGTGATCCGATTTGGTGACGGTTAACGTTACATTTTCGATATATTCGTAAGTGGTAAATCTATCTTTACACTTGAGACATTCTCGACGGCGGCGCACCGCGCGGCCATCCTGTGCTGAGCGGGAATCGACAACCCGGTCCTCCTCATGGCCGCAGAAAGGGCATTTCATTTTTCAAATTCCCTCAGAAGCTCTGAGTTATTACTTACAACCAAACGATGCACGAGCACTCCGGCTTCGTCAAGCATCTGGCGAGAGAGATCATCGGGATACCCCCCCGCAGCATATATCTCTTTGATACCGGAATTAATCAGAACCTTGGCGCACAGGACACATGGCGAAGTAGTACAATATAAAGTTGCACCCTCGATCGACGTTCCCGATGTGGCCGCCTGTATTATGGCATTTTGCTCGGCATGAATGGCGCGGCAAAGCTCATGCCTCTCTCCCGATGGTATCCCCAGTTCCTCTCGAAGACAACCGATATCAAGACAGTGTTCCAGCCCGGCCGGAGCACCGTTATAGCCGGTGGAGAGAACCCGTTTATCCTTGACAATGACCGCCCCGACCTGACGTCTTAAACATGTCGAGCGAGTTGCGGCAAGCATCGCAATCCGCATAAAATATTCATTCCAGGAGGGTCGCCTGAAGTTGGTATTGTGTGTCATAATCCGAATTTAATTTAGTTTCTATGATGTTGCAATTAAAATCTTTTCTTTTGAAGTGTAATTAACTGAAAAATAATCGGCCGCCGAGCCGCCGTTGACAGCTATTTCGAGATATCCGAACGAATTTATATAAGCGACCGGTTTTCCCTCTTTCACGGAACCGTAGGTTTTCCTCAGCCGCCCAATTTTATTCTTCCCGAAATAAATCAAAAAGGAACTGTTGGGTAAGTTATTGATTTGAAACGAAGTAACAACATTTCCAAAACGGTCAATATGTAAGATATTCCCGGTTAATCCGGATTTTGTTTTTCTTATTTTATTTGATTTTAACTTTTTTATGTCTGCAATCTTCGGGCCAAATTCATCGGGTAAGATACCAAGCGACAGGTAACCGGCCACCGGGGCAAAAATATCACGAGCATGGAATGTCGAAGATATCTCTTTCAAAAAATATTTTCGATTCTTCAAAGATATTATCTTTTTGATTTCTTTTTTGCCCAGAAATGAAAAGAGACCATTGTCCGGCCCGACAAAAAAATAATCTTTGGTTTCAATCAAAAGCGCTTTTCTTCTGGTGCCAACTCCGGGGTCAACGACAGCCAGATGAATCGTACCTCGGGCGTAATATTTATACGACGTTTCAAGAGTATAGCGGCCGGAATTTATGTTATATGGAGGAATATCATGCGTGTTATCAATCAGCCTGGCGCGGTTGTTTAGTCCTGCAATTATTCCTTTAAGGATACCAATATAATTATCTTGTAAGCCAAAATCTGTGGTTAGGGCAATAATCGGACTACTGGTATTCAAAACCGCCAAAACAAAAACTCCCTTTTGAATTTTTAATCAGACTATTTTATTCTGTGGTTTCCGAATCAATCCAGTTGAGATAATCAGGATTGCCTTCGGAAATAGTCATCGAGATAACTTCGGGTATTTCGTAGGGATGATCCTTTTTCACCGACTTTATAAGATTTTCTACCTTCTTGGTCGCTGTCTTGATAATCAGAAGAGATTCTGATTCAGATTTCAATTCACCTTTCCATTTATAGACAGACTTGATATTATCAACAATATTAATACAGGCCGCCAATCCTCTGATCATAATTTTTTGCGATAATTCCTCGGCTTTGTCTTTCGGAACGGTTACCATAACTACTCTAAATGCAGACATATACCTACTCCATATTTTTATGAACTTTTATTTTCGAATTTTTCTATTTAGTTTCTTTTCAATTGATTCAATTTTGCCATCAATTCTGTTTTTTGCGCCCTCTCTGTCATCCATTGTCAGAACCATATAGACACGACTACTATTCTCTTTCAATTTCAGACGGCATTTATTTAATACCGGCATTATCTGGTCCCACTCCCCTTCGATAACGGTTGACATAGACGACGTTTTATAAGTCAAACCGGAATTATCAATTATATCGATCACCTTTGATACCTCGCCGGAAATCGAATCACCGCCGCCGGTGGGAAATATCGAAAATTGAATTAGCATACCTTACCTCCTGTAAATATTATAAATCGAATCAATTTTGAATACCATAAAAAAATAATACGAATCTATTTTAAAACAAATTGAATCAGAGTGTCACGAAATCAAACAAATATAAAACCGGCGGTCATTTTCTGCTGGTGTACAGCGGGAATTTATCACACAGTGTTTTTACTTCACCGGCGATTTTCACCAGAATCTCATCATCTTTAAGATTCTTAATGGCCATATCAATGAAACCGGCGATTATTTTCATCTCATCGGGTCCCATACCGCGGGTTGTAATTGCCGGAGTGCCGACTCTGATACCGGAGGTTACAAACGGCTTGCGGGTGTCAAACGGAACGGTGTTTTTATTAACCGTCATTCCGGCCTTATCAAGTGCTTTTTCAACTTTTTTCCCGGAAAAATCACAATCGAGGAATGAAACCAAAAACAGATGCGTATCGGTTCCGCCGGAGACAATATGATACCCCATATTTTTCAGCTCACCTGATAGCGTTCGGGCATTATCAAGAATTCTTTTCTGATAATCCTTGAATTCCGGTTTTAAGGCTTCGCCAAATGCCACCGCCTTGGCGGCAATAATATGCATCAGCGGACCGCCCTGTATGCCGGGCATAACCGTTCTATCAATATCGGCTGCATATTTTTCCTTACACATAATCATACCGCCGCGCGGGCCTCGTAATGTTTTGTGCGTGGTAGTGGTAACGAAATCGGCGTATGGTATCGGTGATTCATGATATCCGGCTGCAATCAGACCGGCAATATGTGCAATATCAACCATTAAATACGCGCCGCAGGCATCGGCAATCTCGCGAAACTTCTTAAAATCGAGCGCTCTCGGATAAGCCGATGCACCGGTAACAATCATTTTCGGTTGGACCTCCCCGGCCTGAACCATCAGCTTATCATAATCTATTACCTCAGTTTCTCTATCCACCTGATACCCAAAAAACTGATATAATTTGCCCGAAAAATTAATCGGATGGCCATGAGTCAAATGACCGCCATGCGATAAATCAAGACCCATAACTTTATCGCCCGGTTCCAGAATCGCGAAATAAACGCCCATGTTTGCCTGCGAACCGGAATGCGGCTGGACATTGACATGCTCACATTTAAACAGCTCTTTCGCTCTGTCGCGCGCCAGATTCTCGGCAATATCGACAAATTCGCAACCGCCGTAGTATCGTTTGCCGGGGTACCCTTCGGCATATTTATTGGTCATCACTCCGCCGGCCGCTTCAAGCACCGCTTCCGAAACAAAATTCTCCGAGGCGATAAGCTCGAGCTTGTCTGATTCGCGCAGTGTTTCCTTTAGAAAAGCCTCATATATCTCAGGATCAGATTTTTTTAAATACGACATTACAAATATCCCCTATACATTCCCGACCATTAATTATTTTCTGCGGCCTTTATTTTATCCAGACGCCGAGTATGTCGGCCGCCTTCAAATTCGGTTGTCAGCCAAGTATCAATTATATCATTAACAAATTCATCCTTAACATACTTTTGAGATAACACAAGAACATTAATATCATTATGAGAACGAGCGTAAAAAGCCATCTCCTTATTCAAACAAAGAGCGGCCCGGACTCCCCTGACCTTATTGGTAGTAATTACCATCCCGCCGCCTGTCCAGCAGATGGCCACGCCCTTATCTACCTGACCGGTGACAACCGCTCGCGCCACCTTTAATCCGTAGTCAGGATAGTCAACCGAATCTTTTGAGTTAGTCCCGAAATCAATTATTTCTATATTTTTATTTTCCAAAATAGCTTTAACCTTTTCCTTCAGGTCAAGTCCGGCATGATCCGATCCAATCGCTATTTTCATATTTCACCCTCTGTTTTTATCCCATTTATTCAACAGGAAATATAAAAAAAACTGTGGCAAAAACAAACCACAGTTTTTAAAAATTCAATAAATTCTTCGGTCAAGCCTCTTGCATCTCTTTTATTACTTCACGAGAGATAACAATTCTCTGAATCTCCGATGTCCCCTCGCCGATTTCACACAGTTTCATATCACGATAATATCTTTCGGCCGGATATTTTTCAGAAAGGCCGGCCGCACCAAGAATCTGTATCGCCTGGTAAGTGCAAAAACGCGAAACCTCGGAGCAGTATAGCTTACACATGGCCGAGTATTTGGAATATGGAATATTGTTATCTTTCATCCACGAAGTTTTATACATCAGCAACCGAGCAGTTTCGATTTGAGTGGCCATATCAGCCAATTTAAACTGAATCGCCTGATTCCTCGATATCGGTTTTCCAAATTGAATCCGGCTTTCGGAGTACTTTACGGCCAATTCAAAAGCGGCCTGGGCGATGCCAAGACCCATCGCTCCAATAGAAATTCTTCCGCCATCGAGCGTTATCATAAACTGCTTGAATCCTTCACCCTCTTTTCCAAGAAGATGCCAGGCGGGAAGTTTCATATCGTCAAAGTGCATAAAGGCGGTATTCGAGCCGCGACAGCCCATTTTGTTTTCTTTTTTCCCAGCGCTGAAGCCTTCCATATCTTTTTCAATAATAAATGATGAGATTCCATGCACACCACCCTGATCATCGGTCCGGGCTGTTATTATAGAATAATCACAGACATTGGCCGATGTAATCCAGCATTTGGTGCCGTTAACAAGATATTCATCGCCTTTTTTCTCGGCTTTGCTTTTAGTACCACCGGCATCGGAACCGGCATCCGGTTCGGTCAGGCCAAAGGCAATCAGACTACCTTTCTCCGCCGCCGGAGGCAGATATTTCTGCTTTTGTTCTCCATTTCCGAACTTACTTATCGGCCAGGTCCCCAGTGAATTATGAGCGGCAAAAGTCAAACCGGTAGAACCACAGACCCGCGATATTTCTTCAACGATAATGGCATATTCCGCCATCAATAAACCAAGTCCGCCGTACTCTTTGGAAACGGTGGAACCCCACCAGCCTTTATCATTGACAACTTTGTGAACTTCTTTGGAAAAATACTGCTCGCGGTCAATCTCTGCCGCATGCGGGCCTATTTTCTCCTCACAATAACCACGAACTTCCTGCCTGAAGTCTTTATATTTAATATCAAAATCCATAGTTAATCCTTCAACAGGTCGCGCGAAATTACCATTCGTTGGGCCTCCGATGTCCCTTCGTAAATTTCGGTTACGCGGGCATCACGGAAATATCGTTCCACCGGATATTCTTTGACATAACCGTAACCGCCATGAATCTGCACCGCTTCATTGGCGACATAATTGGCAACTTCCGAGGCATATAGCTTGGCCATCGAAATCTGTCTGGAATATTTCCTTTCTTCAAGATCTTTTAAGACAGAGGCGCGATAGACCATCAAACGGGCAGCATCAATTTTGGTTGCCATATCGGCTAGTTTAAACTGAATAGCCTGAAAAGCAGCCAGCGGTCTGCCAAACTGCTTCCGCTCCTTGGAATATTTCAACGCTTCATCAAAAGCCGATTGGGCAATGCCCAGCGACTGCGCGGCAATACCGATCCGGCCGTTATCCAGAAGAGACAGAGCAATTTTGAATCCTTCGTTTTCTTTGCCAAGTAGATTTGCCTTCGGCACCTTGGCATCCATAAAAGATAGTTCCCGGGTATCGGAACATTTCATTCCCATCTTCTTCTCATTGGCGCCGAGTGATATTCCTTCGGTATCTTTGGGAACAATTATTGCCGAAATCCCCTTGGGACCTTTTCCCGGATCGGTTAAGGCAAAGACAATAAATATCCCGGCGTGCTCGGCCGTTGAAACCCAACTTTTGGTACCGTTAAAAAGATAATTATCGCCGTCGGCTATCGCCTGACAGGATAATGAACCTGCATCGGTTCCCGAATTCGGTTCCGATAGACTATAGGCGCCGATAATTTCACCGGTCGCCAATTTAGGCAGAAATTCTTTCTTTTGATTATCCGTGCCGTATTTTTCAATTGCCTTTATAACCAGAGAATTATGAACGGAAATTGCGATTGATATTCCGGCACAGGCTTTTGCAATCTCTTCGATAACCAGGGCATAACTTAAGGTATCGGCATCCAATCCGCCGAATTCCTCCGGAGCCATCAGTCCAAAGTATCCGAGTTCGCCTATCTCCTGCAATAATGCGGAAGGCGTTTCACCCTTCTCATCAAGTTCTTCCGCTATCGGGAAAAGCCTTTTTTGTGCAAACTCAACGGCCGATTCGCGCATCAATTCCTGGTCTTCGCTCAGATTAAAATCCATATATCAAGCTCCTTAATTATTTATACTCAAAGAATCCACGCCCGCTCTTTCGTCCAAGAAAACCTGCCTGAACTTTTTTCTTTAGTAACGGACAAGGGCTATATTTCTGGTTACCTGTCCCTTCATGCATTACTTCCAATATCGCCTGGCAAACATCAAGACCGATAAAATCAGCTAGCGTCAGCGGGCCCATCGGATGAGCCATTCCTAATTTCATTACCGTATCAACATCTTCGGGAGTGCCGATGCCTTCATAGACAACATAAACGGCCTCATTTATCATCGGGAAAAGAATTCGATTGGCAATAAATCCGGGATAATCTTCTGATGAAACCGGTATCTTTCCAAGTTTTTTCCCCAATTCCATAGCAATTCCAAAAGTCTCATCTGAGGTAGCCATACCCCGGATCATTTCAACCAATTTCATCATTGGTACCGGATTCATAAAATGCATGCCGACTACTTTATCCGGTCTTTTGGTAGCGCTGGCCAATTTTGTAATCGGTAATGAAGAGGTGTTTGAGGCCAGAATAGTGTCGGTGTGACATATTTCATCAAGTTTCTCGAATAGTACCAATTTCGGTTCAAGACTTTCGGTTATGGCTTCAATAACAAGCTGGCATTTCTTTACTGCCGTAAGATCAGTGGTGGTCGTAATTAGACCGAGCGTATCGGTTTTATCCTGTTCGGTGATTTTCTCTTTTTTAATCATCCGATCAAGGTTTTTTGTGATAGTCGCTACTGCTTTTTCAAGATATTTCTCGTCAACATCAACAAGAACAATTTCATAGCCGTTTTGAGCAACGACATGGGCAATACCATTACCCATTGTTCCGCAGCCTATTACGGCCATATTTTTAATGTCATTTAACTGCATCGCCTTCCTCCATAGACCAATAATATTAAACCATTTCGATTGACATTGCTACGGCATTACCACCGCCGAGACAAAGCGTGGCCAAACCTTTTTTTAATCCGCGATCTTTGAGGGCATAAATCAATGTCGTCAAAACACGGGCTCCCGAAGCGCCGATAGGATGTCCCAGTGCCACCGCGCCGCCGTTGATATTAACACGGTTCCAATCCCAACCGAGTTCTTTTCCATCAGCCAGAGATTGAACAGAAAAGGCCTCGTTGGCTTCAATCAGATCAAAATGATTTATATCAACATTCATTTTTTTACAAAGTTTCTGCACAGCCAGAATCGGTGCGAAGAAAATCATATCCGGTTCAATACCGGAAACCGAATAATCAATAATTCTTGCCAGGGGCGTAAGATTGTTTTCTTTCATAAATTTCTCAGAGACGACTACCGCCGCCGATGAGCCGTCATTGAGTCCGGGAGCATTGCCGGCCGTAACTGTTCCGTCTTTTACAAAAGCCGGTTTCAGTTTGGCAAGCATTTCAATAGAAATTTTGGGGCGCGGGCATTCATCTGTGTCGAATATTGCCGGATCACCTTTCCGCTGAGGAATTTCAACCGGAAATATTTCATCTTTAAACTTGCCGGCTTCAATCGCCGCCACTGCCTTTTTATGCGAGTTAAAAGCGAATTCGTCCTGTTCCTCACGGCTGATATTGGCCTTTTTGCTGGTTAATTCGGCGGCATTGCCCATATGCCAGTTATTGAATGAACACCAGAGACCATCCAGAATCATAGCATCCTGCAGTTTTTTATCACCAAACCTCAGACCGCCTTTGGCGCCGTGAAGAACATACGGCGTCCCCGACATAGATTCCATTCCGCCGGCAACAATACAATCCTGATCGCCGGCCTTGATTGATTGAGCCGCCAGCATCACGGCTTTCAAACCGGAACCGCAGACTTTGTTGATTGTCATGGCCGGTACTTGCGGCGGAATCCCGCCATGAATGGCCGCCTGACGGCCCGGCGCCTGTCCGCAGCCGGCCTGAACAACCTGTCCCATAATTACTTCATCGATTTTTGCAGAATCAACACCGGCACGTTTGACGGCCTCTTTTATGGCCATCGCACCGAGTTGAGTTGCGCTTAATTTGGATAATCCGCCTAGGAAATTTCCAATACCGCTTCGGCATGTTGATACTAAGTAGGCTTGATTCATCTCTGTCATATAGTCCTCCATTTTGTTTATATTCCAGAAAGTCAAGTAATTTAAGCAATTATCTCGCTTAAATCAAGAGCCGCTTAATAAGATTTTATAAAAAAATGATTCTGAACCGATACGGCTGTCGTTACGCTCTTTGGTTACGATAAATTCTTTTGCTTGATTTGGTATAACGCTTACGGAATTCCCGGACACACTCAAATGAGCTCGAAATTATATGCAAAACTCCGAACAGCCTGTTATTTATTATCTTATCTCCATTAAATCAAGAGTCGCTTCAAAAGATTTTGCTAAAATTATGAAATCTTTTTTGTTGACAACAATTCAACATTATTTTTTATTTGTCGCCGTTAGCAAGGATAAAAGGAATCCTAAAGCGGATTTCATGGATGAAAACCTTTGAAAGGAGGAAAAATGAAGAAAGGTTTGTTAACGACTCTCTTAATCCTGGTATTTGCGACAGGCGCAATTGCCGCAGACGGCCCGGTTGACAAGGGCAGCATGATACTGGGCGGAACGGTATATTTCCAATCAGCATCAGGTGATCTTTACAAAAATATGAATGATGACAGCCAAACAATGATCGCACTTGCACCTGAATTTGGATATTTTATTGCCCCAAGTATAATGATTGGAATGAATTTTGAGTATTCCAAATGGTCATGGGGCGATGATGTTGGTGTTACAACTCTTGATTTTGGTCCAATGGTTGGATATTATTTTAATATGGATCCTAACCGGGCGGAAGTTAAGGGTGCGCTTTATCCCTATATTAAGGGCTTTTTCAACATGTGCTCTGAAGAAACCGAAGGTGTAGATGATAAAGATAAGACCACTTCATTTGGCGGAAAGGGCGGAATCAACTATATGCTATCTGACGCGGTTGCCCTTGATTTTGGAATTCAGTTCCAATCCGATTCGTGGAAGGTTGGCGATGGTGAATCGACTTCCGGAACTATAATGTGGTTTGGCGCTGGTATCTCTGCCTTTATTTACTAAGCTTTTTTTGACTTGAATAAGAAAAAGCCGGGTCAACTTGATCCGGCTTTTTCTTATTGCCGCCCAATTTTTAATAATATCCGATTGACATAGACATTTGTAATTTTTACTTTCCAATTAATAAAACTTACTAAATATTTATATAAGGATGGTACTATGAAGGTAATTTTATTAACCACATTAATCGTATTTGTGGTGACTGCGGCTATTATAGCGGCAGATTCACCAATTAACGCGGGAAGTATTACTCTCGGCGGGATGATAACATATCAGGCTGGTATAGGGGAATATAAGCGCCTTAGCATTATTTCGATTTATCCAGAATTTGGAATTTTTATAGGAAGCGGCCTTTTACTAGGCAGCAGTTTCATCTATGAGCAACAATTTGGCAGAACGTCCTACAGCTTCGGTTACGCCATATCGGGTTTTGGGCCTATGATTGGCATCTATCATAACATTACGCCTTCGCGACCAAAAGTTGGAGGTTCCGTATATCATTATTTTAAGGTATCTATCAATTATTTGAATATGAAAAATAGTAGAGGGGAACATTCTGAAAATACAAATTTATCTCTGGGAAGCGGTTTTAATTTCATGCTTGCAAAAGCGGTCGCCCTTGATGCCGGTGCAATTTTCACATTGGATCGAACGAACGCTGTATTTCAGGCGCAAAATATTCCGATTGGTCTTGGAATTTCTGCATTTATTTACTAGAATTAAGTCACCAAAATAAAAGTCGGATTATCTTAATCCGGCTTTTTTTATTGCCACCCAATTTTTAATAATATCCGATTGACATAATAGGTGTTTGTATTTATATTGATAATCGTATCAAAAAGTAAATATTAATCATATCTTGTTGGGAGAAATGACTATGAAACACTTTTTATTACTATTTTTCATTATTTTTGTGTTTTGCCTTGCCACGAGCGGAGCCAACTCGCCAATTGACAAAGGCAGTGTAAGATTCGGAGGCTCACTGCTTTTCATGAATTTAAGCGGTGATATCTATGGCAGCGGCGGTGATGGCATTACCGCCTTCGCCTTTATGTCTGGTATCGAATTTTTTACGTCGGCCAGAGCGTCCGCAGGAATTGATTTTATATTGCTTAATTTATCCTCGAACACTAAATACGGTGATTATGATATCAATGGCTGGGGAGTGAGTCCAAATCTGGGATTTTATTTTGGCAACGCTCTGGATTCAGCCAAGATTAAGGCGAAATATTACCCTTATGGAAAAATATCTTTCAGCTACCTTTCCGGCGAAATCGATAATCTTGAAGGCAAAATGATTCGTCTGGGATTAAAGGGCGGCCTTATTCTCATGATAACAAAAAGCATGGCATTGGACATCGGGGCTCAATATTCGCTGGATTCATTTAAGGCAAAGAATGCAGACTCCTCCAAAAAAGGTTCAGGGATATGGTTTGGAGCTGGTATTTCTGCCTTCATTTACTAGGATTTCTTGCATTTAAATAAAAAAAGCCGGGTCAATTGACCCGGCTTTTTTTATTTGTAGGTATTTTTTTCACGACAATACATAGAGGAATCTGTATCTTACTTTGGGCAATCTATTTATCGATTTTTGGCTTCTCTTATTAATCCCATTAGAAAGGCACCATCTCCATTATTTGCTCCAACTATCTAAAAATATATCTGTTATTCTGCATTATCTCATTGACAATGTTATTATCTATCTCTATGTTACACAATTGCCATTTATAAATTTCTATCATATGGACGTAATATGAAATTTAAATTATTAACTCTATCAATCTTGTTGGTCATTTTTGTGTCATCTGCCTGGGGATTTAATGGTGAACGCAACGGATTTGTTCTGGGTGGTGGACTTGGCTTTGCTCCTATAATCACTACTTCCGTTGCATCAGATAGCGATACTAAGGCAGGTTTTGGTTTTAACTTTTTGATTGGACATGCCTGGGATGATCACAATATGATTGTTTACGAAGGGAATGCCAGTGGATATGTTGCCGAATATTCCAACCGCAGAGTGATTACAGGATTTGATGGTTTTGGCTGGTATCATTATTTCGGCACCGCCGGCAAATCCGCATATACAATTGTCGGAGTGGGAGTATATCAGTACCTAATTGAAGAATACGAAGCCAACGCTTCCGGTTTTGCAATACTTTTGGGTGGCGGTTTTGAGTTTTCTCGGCATTGGCAGATCGGGGGATATTTTTTATTCGGAAAAACATCAAGAGGATCATTAGATTATGATCACAGCAATTTTAATCTGTTAATCAGCACAGTGGCTTTCTAAATACAATAAGAGGATAATATTTAAGCAGTCTAATCTATATCAAGCTCGATAATCGGCGTGTCGGTATCAACCTGATCGCCATCGGCAAAATTTATCTTTTTGACCTTACCATCCGATGGTGAGTTAACTTGATTTTCCATCTTCATCGCTTCAACAATAACCAGTGGTTGTTTTTTTGTTACTTCGTCCCCTTCACTGACAAGTAGCTTGACAACTTTGCCCGGCATCGGCGCATAGACTTTATCTTTCTCACCGGCGCCACTGCCCCCACCGGCGGCACTTCCGTTGTCCTCCGAGGGAATCGTAAGATCCAGCAAAACACCATCTATATCTATATAAGCTTTATTATCTTTTATGACACAACAGGCCGATTTTTTGACACCATCAATAATAACGGAAAACCTGCCCGGGCCGTCACGAAAAATTGAATATATGCTGCCATTAACCGAAACATCGATTCTGTCGTCTTTCGGTTCGGCCGATGTTTCAATCAGTTCATCCTGATACACAAATTCATTTATCATTTTGAAATCCCCATGCCGATTTCCCAGGTTCCGATTGTCTGCCAGGGCAAAGGTCGCATCTGTTTGACACCGGCACCGGTTGACACGCTCGGTTTTGACATCAGTGCCGCCGATGATACTGCCGCCGCCAGTTCAACCAATTCCTTTTCAATGGTCCGTTCGCCCATATTCCTGTCAATAAAATCGGTGTAGGTTCGTCCGGCTTTGAATTCGGGATGAGCCAGAATATCCATCATAAATTTCCGCGAGGTCTTAATCCCCAGGATTTTATAATCTTTCAAAGCATTTATCATTTTGGCAATAGCCAGATTACGGTTCGGCGCATGAACAATTAGTTTGGCCAGAATCGGATCATATTCAACGCCTACCGTCGTTCCATTTGCAATACCGGTATCAACACGAATCCCCGGCCCCGCCGGTTCAATATATTGCAGGATTTTCCCCGATGACGGCAGGAA
>CBFCZE010000077.1:0-13429 GCA_965602655.1 uncultured bacterium | reverse complement strand
TCACCCATCAGATTAACCAGTTGGGATACCAGCTTATATATAAACGGTTCCTGCATATTTAACTTTCGCCCATGACGGGCCGCGCGGCGCAGAATTCTCCGCAGGACATATCCCTGTTTCTCATTTGACAGGCCGCCGCCATCGGCGATACAGAATGTCAGGGCACGGATATGATCGGCAATAACCCGGTGTGAGATACCCCCTGCATCAAGCGAATACTTAACACCGGTGATGTCGCTTATCGATTTTATTATTTCCTGAAAATGGTCTATCTCATAATTGGAATTGGCGTTTTGCAGAATACAGGCGAGACGTTCCAGACCGGCGCCGGTGTCAACCGAAGGTTTCGGCAATGGCTCGATAGTGCCATCCGGTTTTTTATTGTACTGCATAAAAACCAGATTCCAGATTTCGACATAGCGTTCGCTTTCGCCATTAATAACCGCTTCCGGTCCGGTACCGAACTTTTCACCCCGGTCAAAATGAATCTCGCTGCAGGGACCGCAGGGACCGATATTGCCCATCGACCAGTAGTTTTCCTCCTTTCCGAAGCGAAGAATACGGCCGTTTTTCAGCTCTGGTGCGATTTTTTCCCAGAGGGTAAAAGCCTCGTCATCGTCTGTATAGACGGTGGCATATAATTTATCTTTGGGAAGGGCAAGATTTTTTGTGATGAATTCCCAGGCGTAACCGATGGCCTCTTCCTTGAAATAGTCGCCGAACGAAAAATTCCCGAGCATTTCAAAAAAAGTATGATGCCGTCCGGTTCGGCCGACATTTTCCAGATCATTATGTTTTCCCCCGGCCCGCATACATTTTTGCACCGAAACAGCGCGGGGGTATTCCGGTTTTTTCTGCCCGGTAAAGATATCCTTGAACTGGTTCATCCCGGCGTTGGCAAACAGAATCGTCGGATCATCAAACGGTATTACCGGCGATGATTGTATCTGCTTATGATCTTTGTCTTTGAAATATTCGACAAATAAATTTCTAATCTCTGAAATTTTAATCGGTCAACTCCTCGTCAAATTCCCTGCGTATTTTTTCAAACGCATATTTGGCCGCCCCGTAACCAATTGCACGCCTCGACAGGTAATTATAAGCTTTCCGGCGGGCAGTTTCAAGGTCAAATTTAAGATATTGCCGGAAGCGTCTTTTCAGAAGCTTTTCGGCCAGTTCTTTTTCATCGATGTTTTCCAGAAGTTCACTGACAACTGCTTCAGCCAATTCTCTTGGGATATATTTACTTCTCAAATAAGCGATAATAAATCTTCGTCCGGCCGGTTTATTGCGAAGGATGGTTTCGACCGCTTGACGTGCAAAACGGTTGTCATCGACGAGCTTTGCCCGCTTTAGCTTATCTATTACGGAATTGCTTATATCAGGGTCGTAGCCTTTGCCCGAAAGTTTGCTTTTTAACATCCCCGATGAATATTCGCGGCGAGCCAGAAGATAAGAGGTATAGTTTTCGGCTCGAATTAAATCAGATTCGGATTTTATTTTATCGAGAAGCCTTTGTGTAACTTCGGCTCCCTTTTTAAGCTTATATTTATTTACGATTTCACGGCAAAGGATAGTTTCTTTTTTATTTGATAAAACAATCAGATTATTTCCGGCTTTTTTGTAAATATCCGCTATTTTGAGCTTGTCTTTCATAAGATAAATTTAGTTTATATCTGCAGACTTTCAATATAAAAAGTGTTTTGTCATGTATATGATAAGTAAATATATTTCAGGTTATTATTGTGGAGGTTGTTTTGCCGATTTTGAAGCATAATAAAATAGAAGAAACTGAAGTTGTGATGGATGGTGTTTCCGGTGTAACCAAAAAGGTTCCGATTGGTAAAAAAGAGGGTTGGGACAGCTATACTCTGCGGGTTTTTAAAATTGCTCCGGGCGGCCAAACGCCTAAACACCGGCATGACTGGGAGCATGTTAACCATGTTATCTCCGGTAAAGGGATTTTAATGATCGATGGAGTCGACTATGAGATTGGCGAAAAAGATTATGCTTTTGTTCCACCCAACACCGAACATCAGTTCAGCAACCCATACGACGACGATTTCGAGTTTATCTGTATTGTCCCAAACCGCGGCGAATACTAAATATTTCCGGCTGTTGCGATAACATAATTTTCGGTGTCAAAATATTTTTGCGCCATTTCTGTCACCTGTTCGGGCGTTACCGATCTGATACCACTGATGTACTTATCGCCATAATCGTATCCCAATCCAAGATACTCATAAGTGCCCATATAGTACAATTGATTGATGCGAGACAGATTGGCGGACAGATATGATCCCCATATAGAATTGATAGCTGTTTCCAGTTCGTCTTCGGCTGGCGGTTCGGTTTTTAGTCTTTCAATTTCGAATAGTATGGCCTCTTTTGCCTTTTTATAATTTTTCACATCGGTGCCCATACTGCAGACATACCAGCCAAACTGTTTATCAAGAGATACCGATGAACCAACCTGATAGGCCAATCCCTGTTTTTCTCTGATATTTTTATGCAGGCGTTCCGATAACACGGCCGAGGTCACTTTGAGAGCCGAAGCATCGGGCGATGAGGCCGATGGTAGAAGATTGCCCAGATAAATGTAGATCTGCTCCTTGTCCATTTTTTCATGCGCCGTTACAACGCCGGAAATATCTTTTGGAGTACCCGGTTCGATCGGTATAAACCCTGTAGTCGGAATATTTTGCAGTTTCTCTCTTAGCAGCGCCATTATTCCGGCCGGATGTTGTCTGGTACCTACGGTGATAATCATGTTTTCCGGGGCATATATTCTTCGGTGATGTTCTCTTAGATCTGATAATGTAATTGATGCGACCGTTCGATAGTTGCCGTTTATTTTCTTTGAGTAGGGCGAATATCTAAATAGCGTCTCATAAAATGCATCTCGAGCCGTTTTATAGGTTGATCCGCTGTTTCGTCCCATCAGTCCGAATATTTCCTTACGAACCTGTTCCATTTCCACCGAATCAAAGGCCGGGCGTTCGATCATTTCGGTAAATAGTCTTATCCCCTCCGATGTAAATTCGTCAATAGTCTCAAATTTCATAAAAGAATACTGCCGGGTGGTGTACCTGTCATCAAATGGAATCCAGGGATTATCATAAAGGGTAACTTTGGCGCCAATCGATGAAAGCTTCATGGCCAGTTCACCGGCACTATAATTGGCCGTTCCCTTTTCAATCATTCGATTAACAAAATCGGTGATACCGTCTTTGCCAACTAATTCAGTGGCCGAGCGATTTTTGCCAATCACATTAAGGGCAAAAACACGGCTGTCGGGATTAGACTTGACAACAACCGTAATTCCATTGGGCAGAATTTCTCGATGATATTCAGAATATCTTTTTTCAACTTCAGTGCCTGGTTTGATTATAGGCAATTTAAAATCTTTGCCGGATGTCAAATCATATTCCGGATATTTTTGATTTTCAAAGAATTTTATTACTTCATCCGGGCCTGGTCCCGATACTGTTTCAACCTCGCCGGCAAATGATTTGGTCGGATAGGTTGCCGTAACAATATAATTCAGACTGCTAAGATACTCGGAGCTTGCCTTTGCAATATCTTCAATCTTGACCGAGTCGATATTCTCCTGAATTTTGTCAAAGAAATCCCATCCGGTAATAGCCATTAGGGGAGCCTTGACAAATCCATAATGATGCAGTTTTTCCGACATATAGATTTCATCGCAACGGCGGGTGACTCTATAGCCGCTAAGAAGCTCCGGTGATGGCGGATCGGTTGATAGAGATTGGAGAATATTATCGGTCAGGGTAATAATGGAATCTACCATATCCGGCTTTTCGGTGATAATATCGATATTTAATCGCGAGAATTCCTTTTTCGTGTCAAGATAGGCTGATACCGAAGTAACCAAAGGTTCGGCACCATTTTTTAGCGCCTTTATGAGAGGAGAATTCTCGTTGTCGGATAGATAATCCACCAGAAGCATAAAGGAAAAATATTCATCCTTTGAATAATGAGGTGCCTCAATTGAGTATTTTATGTATGTCGATTTCACGTCGGCGGATGTTTTAAAAACCTGTTGGCCGGTTAATGGGGTATAAGGTTCCTGTTTTGGTGCAGGCAGTTCAACAGCCGGGAACGGCCCAAAAATATTTTTGAGTGAATTTGTTATTTTATCTTTATCGAAATCGCCGATTATCAGCGCCGTCATATTGTTGGGACCGTAGAACTGCTTGTAATAATCAATCACTGCCTCTCGTGGTATATTGGCAATAATCGATTCATATCCAATAATCGGCTGAGCGTACCTTGTTCCGACCATCGCTTTGGCCTCAAAGAAATTTTCCGCCGGCGCACCTTCGGCATCATCGCCCTGTTTTATTTCTTCAATAACAATTTTACGCTCCTTGGGGAATTTGTCTTTCGGGAAAACCGAATTAAAAAGCATATCGGCCTGAACGGCCAGACCATATTCAATATATTCTTTCGGCATCAGAACCAGATAGGCGGTAATCTCTTTTTGGGTAAAGGCATTAATATATCCGCCCAGCCGTTCTATTCCCTGAGATAATTCATCTTCAGTTTGTATGGCGGTTCCATTAAAGAGGAGATGCTCCAAAAAATGAGTGGCTCCATTATTATATTTTGATTCATATTTGCTTCCTGAATGCACAAAAATCAAGGAGGCAATCATTGGTGAAGCATGATTTTCCTTCAGAACAATCTCCATACCATTATCGAGTTTGAATTCATGGGCACCGCCAATCTTTACCTTTGGACCTTCGCAGGCGAACAAAAACGCGATTATAAGTGAAAAAGATAAAATTGTTCCAAAAAATGATTTCTTGCGATGTTTGTTTCGCATTTATCCTCCAATTCTTGCGATAAACTGCTCAAAAATATTACAGTCTGGAACCAAAAAGTCGTCATAAGATCTCCGTAACTTATTTTCAAATAAAACCTTAACCTATTATATCCGATAATACCTGTCAAGCATAAAGACTAGAATTGGTTTGACAATATTCTAATATCAGCTATATTGGCACTGTTTTATGAAACAGGAAACAGGAAAATATAAAATCTTGGCATCGGCTCGGATAATTGTAATAGCGGTGGCGCTAATATCAATTACACTTTCGGGAAGTTCGCTGATTACTATCAGATCGTTTGGGCCCGAAAAATCGGTTAATCCAATGACTTCCAAAACTGATTTCAAACTATCTCTTGATGTCAATCTTCCGGTGGGCTCCAATACCGTTGCCGATCGTTTACCTTTTGGAACTGGAAAAGCAATTTTTTATACGATTCCGGCCGTATTTTCTCTTTATAATCTGAACGAATCCCGGCCGGCAACCAAGATTACCGAACTTCGGCCAAGTCGAAATATAAATCTTCATTTTTATGAACGGCTAACCACAGCCGCCTTAATTTCGCCGAAAAAAGCTCAGGAGTTTACACTGGTTGGCGCCAAACCATCCGGGACCAGTTAGTATAAATTTTCCTCGGGCTGTTTTAATAACTATAAAAATTGAAAATAATTCTTTTTGTTAAGGAGTATCTCTATGAAAAATCAAACCTTGCGGTTAGCCATTACCGGCGCCTTGATTATTTTGGCTTTCATCGGCTTCTGGAATACTTTGAAACTCTGGACTCTGACCGATGATGAAAAGACCAGAATGGAGGAAGTCAAGCCCGGTTCGGTTAATGAACTTGAACGCAAATCGATGCGTCTGGGACTCGATCTGCAGGGCGGCATTCATGTTGTCTTAAGAGTCATGAAAGAGAAAATTGAACCATCGGCTCGCGATGATGCTGTCGACCGGGCCATCCAGGTTATTCGTAACCGTGTTGACTTTACCGGTGTTACCGAACCAATCATTCAAAAGCAGGGCGATGATAAAATAATTGTCGATCTGCCCGGTTATACGGACGCCGAACGAGCTGAAGATATTATCGGTCAAACGGCACAACTGGAATTTAAACTGCTGGAAACTTTTGAAAACGGAGATCTCCTTTTAAAAAGAATTGATTCGCTGGTGGCTGAGGTCAGAGCGGCTGAAAAGGAAGAATCGGGTGAAGCCGGGGAAGCAACCGAAGTTATCAAAGACGATTCTCCAAAAACCGGCGACATGACGCCGATTGATACGGGTGATTCGACCGAAACCGATGTTTTTGCCGATCTGCTCGGCGATGACTCCACTGAATTTTTCGACGAGGGATTGTTTGATTCTGAAACCAATCCATTCACGCAATATCTTGAGCATTGGCTGAGAGGAAGTAAAAGCGGCGCTCCCTGGCCGGCGTATTATGTTTTGGCCAAAGACAGAAGAACCCTTGAAGCCATGCTTAATATGCCCGAGGTAAAACGAGCGATACCATTGGATGTCCAGTTTGCCTGGTCAACCCGTTCGGAAATTCGAAATGCTCAGACCGTTTATGGACTGTATATTTTAAAGAGCAAAGTTCAGTTTCTTGGAAAATTTTTGGAGAATATTAAGCTGGGACGCGGTCAGTTTCAGGAGCCAACTGTTGACTTCAGACTTACCGGACAGGGTGCGGCGGCGTTTGCACGGTTAACCGGTTCTAATATTGACAAGCCGCTGGCCATTGTTATCGACGATAAAGTTGAATCATCACCTATTATCAACAGCAAAATCAGAAATAACGGCCAGATCACTATGGGCGGCAGTGCAACCATGGAGGATGCCAAGGATCTTGAAATCGTTCTTAAGGCTGGTGCCCTTCCGGCTCCGGTTGAAATAATTGAGAAAAATGTTGTTGGACCGACCCTCGGTTCCGACTCAATCAGAAAAGGATTAATATCGACTTTGATAGGATTAGCTCTCGTTTTGGTTTTTGTCGGTATTTATTATCGTTTATCAGGCATAATTGCCGATATCGCTCTGGTCTTTAATATTTTCTTCCTGCTTTCCATTATGGCCGGATTGGGTGCCACCTTAACGATGCCGGGAATTGCAGGGATTATTCTGACAGTCGGTATTTCGGTTGATTCCAATATTCTGGTCTTTGAGAGAATCCGAGAGGAACTCCGAACCGGTAAAACGGTTCGGGCATCAATCGATGCCGGCTACAATCGAGCCTTAATAACTATTATTGATAGTCATGTAACCACCCTGATTACGGCCGGAGCCCTGTTCCTTTTTGGATCCGGTCCGATCAAGGGATTTGCCGTTTCGCTCTTCTGGGGCGTTACTATCTCGCTTTACACGGCGGTTGTCATTACCAAAACAATTTTTGATATACGTAAAGGTTATAAATCACTTAGCATATAAGGAGTCGATAAATGTTCAGGATATTAAAAGAAACCAATATTAATTTTATTGGCCATCGTTGGAAGGCCTTCCTGCTGTCGGCTCTTCTGATACTAATCGGGCTGACGGCCTTTACCATGGTTTTACTTAATAAGGCCAATATGGGGATTGATTTTGTAGGCGGCACGATGCTTCAGGGAAATTTTGAAAATCCGATAAATATTGCCGACCTTCGCGATGCCGTTACCAGCGAATTCCCGGAAGCGTCCATACAGGAATTGGAGCGTCATAATGTTCCCAATTCTTATATCATCAGGGTAAAGGAAGTTACGGCAGGTGAAATCAAGGCTGTTGAAAAATTGCGGGAAATAATCTCCGCTCGCTTTGAGGATAATACTTTCACTCGGGATTCCGAACATATGATTGGTCCGGCGGTAGGTGAATCACTTAAAGCAAGTGCTCGCTGGGCAGTGCTGATTTCGGTTATCGGGATGATAATATATATCTGGCTGCGGTTTGATTTCCGCTCGGGGGTAGCTGCTACCGTGGCTACTTTCCACGATGTTCTGGCTGTCCTTGGAATTTTCTTTATCCTTGACAAGGAGATAACCCTTCTGGTGGTTACCGCCCTGCTGACTCTGGCCGGATACTCGCTAACCGATACCGTGGTGGTGTACGATCGAATCAGGGAAAATCTTAAAAAATTCCGTAAAAAAGGACAATTCGTTGAAACCGTTAATAGTTCCATTAACGATGTGCTCTCCAGAACAGTAATGACATCGCTGACATCGTTATTGGTGGCTGGAACGTTATTCTTTTTCGGCGGAGAAGTGTTGCACGATTTCTCGCTGGCTTTGATTATGGGGATTATAATCGGAACCTATTCTTCAATATTTGTGGCCAGTCCGATTGTTGTCGAATGGGAAGCTAAATCGCCAAGACGGTTTAAGTAGGTAATATTCAATTAGAAAAGCCGCCTACGGATGCGGCTTTTCTATTTATATAGAGTAATAAAATGTTGCCCCAGGAAATTGAAATAAAACTTGATCTTCAAAAAGAAGAAAATTATAACAGGCTTATCGAGCGTTTTCAGATAACAAAAAAGCCGGCTTGGCAGGAAAACTATTTTTTCGATTCTGAGAATATGGATCTGTCAAAAAACGGCTGGGCTCTTCGATTGAGAATTGAAAAGGACAAAAGCAGCTTATCTCTCAAAGGAACGACAAAGCGGTCTTCAGGCGGGCTGGCCATTAGAGATGAAATTGAAATTTCAATACCGGATGAAACCGCCAAAAAATATGCTGAAAATGGCTTAAGAGGGGGCAATCTTCCCGATGAAATTGCTCATATAACTCAACCAATAGTTAGTATCAATGATCTTTCCCTGAGATTTCAATTTGTAAACGATCGTTATCGGGCTAATTATTCGGGGGGTGATATTGATCTGTTGTTTGAGATTGACAAAACCAAATTTGCTGATGGTTCGATAGATTATGAGTTGGAAATAGAATTAAAGGATCAGCTGTTTTATCAAAAAGCGCTAAGCGAAGTTACATCTTTTCTTGATTCTATCCAAATTGTGACGGTTTTTCAAAATAGGAGCAAATTTGCCAGAGCGCTTAAAAATGAGGATATGGGAAAATAATTTGGGGCGATGGGGTATTTGATTTTGGAAAATGACAATGATTTTTCCAAACCTAATTGCCTAGAAAGTGTATAATCGTTTAAATCAAAGAGGTGAATAATGAAAATCAAACTGTTAATTTTTCTGACCTTGATTCTGGTTGCAGGAACAATATCTTTTGCCCAGGATACGCAAAAAGGAGCTAATCCGTTTCCGTTTGCACAGTATAATGCCCCGGAATTATCATTGATTACCCAGATCTCCAATCCGGCCGGGTATGAGAGATATCCGTCTAAAAAATTGACTTTGTATCAGATATGGTTATCGAATTTGCCGCTAATGCCTTCGGAAACGCCGGTGCTAAATTGGAAAGGAAAAACAATTTCCGAGCCGGATACGCTAAATAGAATTCTTGATATGAATATAGATTCTAAATATATCACCGATGCCGATATTCCGGTACTGCTTCTTATGCACTTTTTCCATCTGCAGGGGAAATTAGAAAGGTTTAATATAACCCTGAAAAAAGATTTGGTGGTTAATTACAAGGATTGGCTCAGGGGCAAATATATCGACGAAAAAGACCGGGACATCTATTTAAAAAACGAGGGTCTCAGTCGTGTCGATTCTGATGAAGAATTTCAGAAATATGTAGAATTTGTAACGAAGAATTTTGATACCAAATCTCTCCGGATGAATGTTGAGCATACCGATTCTCGCGCTTTTGAACCCTCGCATATGTTCATTCAGTTTGCAGAAGATGATCCGGATTCAATAGGCCATACCTCAGTCGTTTTGGATATGGCTTTGGCAGAATACAAACCGAGAAAAATGCTGGTTGCCTATGGCGGCAATCCGGCGCAATCGGTAGTTCTTCCAAGGGTAGGTATGTCAAACGAAAGCAGATGGATTACGCTTGATGAAATCAGGGAGTATCTTAAAGAATACGGTCCGGGGTATATGTATCGCTGGAGAGAATAACTTTTTATTGCATTTGATTTTGTTATAAATATTTTTCGGATGTGAGGTCCGATAAAATACATACATATCAATATTTTTTAATATTTCTATTGCTAATAGGATTCTACTCGAGCGTCTCGGCTGGGATTATCCCTGTCAAAGATGGCTCCAATTTACAATCTGCCATCAATAAGGCTTCGGATAATGATACGCTTCTTATCGAAGAGGGGACTTTCTCCGCAAATAGGACAATTTTTATAGATTCTCTCTGCGGCAACTGTCGGCAACACCAGACATTTATTGATGCCAGCTATGGATTTATCATAAAAGATAAATCATTATGTCTAATTGGCTCCGATCGCCAAAAATCGATTCTGATCACCAATGCCGGATATGGTCTTTATATTTTGAATTCTCCAAAATGTATAATAGGTAACTTGACCATTACCGGAGGCTTACGAGATTCACTGGAGATGGCCTCTGATGGGGCTATCGTTATCAGGTATTCGAATGTCCTGCTTGAAAATCTGGATATAATCGACAACAATCATGAACATGATTCAGCCATTGCCGGAATTGGCGGTGTTATCGGACGCGAGGGGGCGGAGATTAGAGTCGATAACTGCAATATTATGAACAATAGCTGGGATGGGATTGCGCTGTATCGCGGCGCTGTGGCAACTGTAACCGACTGTCTGATTAAAGACGGCCGCGGCGCCGGAATCGGGGTTACCTGGGATGCCTCATGTACCGCCTATCGGAATGCGATAACCGGCTACTGGAAAGGTATCGGTGCTTTTGGAACATCATGGGTGTTGGCCAGAAATAATGGCGTTTATGATAATCTTGGATGGGGGATAATTGGCACGCAAAATTCATACATGGATATTTGTAATAATGTAGTTCATCGTAATGGCAATTGCGGGGTTGCCGTTTGGGACACGGGTAGTTCCGGTCGAATTGTGAATAACATAATAACAGAAAACGGCTGGAAAGAATATTGGGTTTGCCCCTGCGTCGGTGTTTATAATTATGGCGACTGGTCAAAATGGGAATTTTCATACAATCTGGTATGGAATAATAAAGAGGGAAATTATCGAGATATCCGGGATCAAACCGAAGTGAACAACAACATATCTGTTAATCCCAAATTTCTTGATAAAACATTTTTTCTCCCCGGTTCAGATTCTCCGGTTATTGATGCCGGTTATCCGGAAATATCCGACCCTGATGGAAGTTGTTCGGATATAGGATTATACGGCGGGCCACAGGCGAAATACGAGATAGTCCCACCCATTAAATAGATATTACTTCAGGCATAATCATTTCTATCCGATAACATCATTATGTTCCAAAATTAAGGAGGAGGAGGAGTAAAAATGCGTTCGAAATCATTAACACAGTTTGTTTTTGTAATTGTATTGGGTTTGTTCTTTATATCAGGTTGCGAAGAAAAATCGACCTCACCGGCTATTGAGGGTGAGCCTGACGACACTGGATTTGAAACGATGTCAGAACTCAATGAGTTAAGTTTTACGGCGATGAAAATCCCTTTTGATCTGACAGATACGGTTATGGCTATGAGCGGCTCTCCATCATCGCTGTTTAAGGCGCATAAAGTCAACACCGAAGTCTTGGATTATCACAGTCTTGAATACACCTACAGCAACTTCTGGCATATTTTTTCATTCTCGGCCGTTATGATTATAACCGAGGAGGGCCAGACCGACAGCATGCAGATAGCCGGAGTCGACTCATTAAGATTTAAAAATTCGGGAACAATCGTTCAGTATCCCGATGAGTTATTAACTGATGAAATGGATGTTCGGCAGCATGTCGATATAAATGCTTACAGCGCCGAAGGTGGTGTCCTTCAGATTAAAGATCATGCCGATATTAATGTCACCGCCGAATCGTTTGCCGGCGAAGTGATTACTCTTGATGGGGCAATTAATGATTCGGTCGCGGTTGTTGTCGAAGAATCGGGTTTGCAAATAATGGATTGTGAAATGGAGCTAACATCGACGCAGACCTATAATGAGCTGATTCTTGATGAAACTCAGGATTGTCCGACCAGTGGTTCAATTGGTATGTCGGCCGCCTTTAGTATTGATTGTACGGGTGACGACGGTTCTTTTTCGTTCGAATCAATCTGGGTGGCCACATATGCGTTCAGCGACGGAAGCGTTTCGGTTGATATATATTCCGGCGGTCAACACTGGCAAAGCACCAGTATTTGCGGCGGTGTATAAATTCGAAACCGTGGTTACAATTGATACATATTTTTTAAAAGAAATATATTAAGGGCGGGATAAAATCCGCCCTTTATTATCAAAGACATTCATCTTGACAAAACCTTCCATAAAGATTTAATTGGACTTGCCTGAAGCCGGAGGAGTGGCTGAGTGGTCGAAAGCGGCGGTCTTGAAAACCGTTGTACCGCAAGGTACCGTGGGTTCGAATCCTACCTCCTCCGCTTTTATTCGTAACATATTGCACCACAATAAGATACGCCGTAGATTCGAAGATTTTTTAACGGATTTCTAACTTAAAGAGTGGAACAATAACCGGGGGCAGGTCAACTGATCGTCATTGATTTATTCTCCATATATTAAGTTGATACATTTACTAGCAAGAGTGATAGTGAGGAATCAAGATTTAATATAACTAAAAAAGTTTGCTACATCCGGAGATTTCTTTTCATATAGATATTACAATTAAGCTTAAGCAGTCGATTTTCAATGCTGTAATGGAGTTGATATAATGATTCACTTTTATCTATAGTATTCACCAAGCCGCATGATAATCCCTTCAGCGTTGGGCTGTAACTGCAATAGTATATTTATTTCTTTAATTCCTACTTAAATTTTTCAACCTCATACCCTCTCTTTTTTAGTTGGGCAATTACTCCTTCTTGGCCTAATAGATGTCCCACTCCTACCAGCATTAATTCGGTTTCTGGAGTTATTAGATATTTTTCAACTTGGGGCATCCAATCATTATTTCTATCAGTAAACATTGCCTTAAACAGCTTCGGAAAATCTTTTTTTAGTTCTTTCAAAAACAGTTCATACAGGACTATTTCATTCCCAGTTTTCCATGCTTTAACCAATTCGTCAAAAAGCACCTTTATCTTGTCAATTTCATTAATACTATACTGAATAAACGCGCTTTCATTCCCCTCGCCCATTGAAGTTATTGTTTTGATTTGCTTATCAATCGTTTCCAATTTTGCTATGGATTTCTTGTCAGCTTTGGCTTTATTATGATAGTAAACGTCAAGACCTTTTTGATTTACGCCCAATTTTTGCATTTCCGTTGTAGTTAGCACTACCATGATCGTTGAAGGCTTATACTGATTCATTGAGATTAAAGAAAGCCCATTCTTAGTACAAAACTCATCCAGCTTTTTATATGTTTCAGAGGAAATAACCGAATCGAGCGTCCGGCCATCGGTATAAACCGCATTAGCCATCAAAGCTTGTTGGAATTCGGGACCTTCCATTTTATCATAATCGGTCTCAAGAACAAGTATTTCGGAGGTGTTATAGGCCTTATCAAATTCGGGAGGAATGGGTTGATCGGACTC
>CBFCZE010000076.1:0-13439 GCA_965602655.1 uncultured bacterium | reverse complement strand
GATGAACTTTCCCGCCAGTTAAGAATGGCCGGTCATGCTCTACCTGCCGGTATAAAAAGTATTGAGGCGTATGATACTAATCCTGATACGATCGTTATTAATTATGTATCTAACGGTTGTGATGCGACCATCTCGGATCCAATGCCAAGGCCATCTGCGGAATTGAAATTGCTCGGACAAGATATTTCCTGCTTCTATGATGATCAGTGGGCCTATATCTGGGATCCGGTTGCTCAAACCGGTGAATTCTTTATGATTACTGAAGTTCAGGGAGCAGCGTATCATATTCAGCATAGAACAATGGCGCTTTCAAAAAAATACGATCAGGGAGCTATTCTCTTATCTTTAAGCAGGCTGAAATATTATATAGATTACTCTGACACCCTGCACCCGAATTTAATGCTGGAAATCCCGGGGCTTGGCACATCTGTTTACGCCGAAAACATTGAAGACCTGCAATTCAAATATACTATGAGAAACGGCATTGTTTATGATACTCCCCCGATTATTGAAGATATAAGAGAAATTCAGATTACGGTGAGAGCAAGGTCAGATAAGCCGGATATTGATTTCGAAGAAAATCCATATCGAAAAAGAGAGTATGCGACCAAAGTAAATTTGAGAAATTTGTAGGCGGTGAGGAATAGAAAATGTTGAAAAAATTAAGAAACAATAACGGTATGGCGACATTTGTGGCCATAATGATGATGGTGATGCTGACCATGATTGGTATCGCCTCAATAAAACTTGCCAACGATGAAGTTACAATAGCCGGTAATGAGATGAACCAGACCGAGGCGTTTTATATTGCTGAAGCCGGTTTGGAAGAGGCCTCGGCCGCTCTACAAACAAGCTTTGAAGATAATAATGGCCCGCCGGCACGACTGCCCTCCGGAAGTAGTATTATGGGTGACTGCGTTATGGCATACAATACTACAAGCAATGGCGCTTTATCTCTTAAAACGTTAGGTCAGGGATCCTTTCAGGGGTTAAAAGCTCAGGTGCAGTCTTTTACAACAACGGCGACCGGATTCTCGCTGAATGATAAAAGCCAAACAACTCTTTCTGAAGAATTCGAATGTGCCTTGATTCCGATTTTCCAGTTTGCAATATTTTATCAGGAGATGCTTCAGGCTTCGCCCGCTTTCAATATGATTGTTGACGGCCGAGTGCATGTTAACGGCGATATGTGGCTTAACGGTTGGAGCGGTATTACCTTTACCGACAAAGTAACTTGCGCCGGCAGTATTTATAAAGGTCTGGAAAATGGTGCGGAATCGGGAGCGCCGGCAGACGTTTATTTCCCGGATGCGGGCGGTAATCCGGTTAATTGGAAAGATGGCGGTAATTGGCTCGATGCGACCAGTGCAAACTGGTATGATTCTGCCTCGTCACGCTGGGATGGTAATGTTCGCGATCAAGCGTTCGGTCAGGAAGAGCTCAACCTGCCTTTATCCAGCAGCACTGATCCTCATGATATAATTGAACGGTATGATGGGGGAGCCAATCCGAATTCTTATGAAACCAAAGCCGAGTTTAAAATAATTGATGGCGTTCCCTATTCTAAAGCAGGTGGCGTCTGGGTAGATGTTAGCGGCCCACTGACTGGAATAATAACATCTGATGGCTCCGAAGACTTCAGCGATCGCCATGAAAAAAAGAGTGTCAGAAATACGGAAATTGATATGGCTGCCTTAAAAGCCAGCGGGTACTATCCATCTAACGGCGTTATTTATGTTTCCGATCAGCGTGCCGTGGCGGTCAATCAAATGAATGGAGTTACATTGGCTAATGGGACCGATATCGGAAATGATGGTCTTGGTATGACTATGGTTAGCGAAAACCCGGTTTATGTGGAAGGCAATTTTAATACTACAACCAAACAGCCGGCCTCAGTTATTGCCGATGCCTGTACCTTCCTGTCCAACGATTGGGAGCCGACTAATAAGGCAAATTCTGCCAATCCGCAATATTCATCACGGCCGGTCACCGGTCCGACTGAAGTTAATCTATCATTTGTTACCGGTGATCTTCAGCCGACTTCAACCAATTATGGCGGCGGTGTCGAAAACCTCCCCCGCTTCCTTGAAGATTGGGGCGGTGAAGAATTCAAATTGCGCGGATCTATGATTTGTATGTGGAAATCCGAACTGGCTATTGGAACCTATCAATATAAAGGTAATCCGGGGTATTATTCGGCCCCGACCCGTAATTGGGGCTATGATCATGATTTGGATGATCCGAATAATTTGCCTCCGGAAACTCCGCTTGTCCGCGCCTTTCAGAGAGTTGGCTGGAGAGAAGAAAATATTGAATATGTTACCACGAATCGATAGTATTTAAAATGATTATATAAATTGTCGTTAAGGAAATAAAATGATACTCTTAAAACAAATAATTAATCCAAACGGTTCGGTGACATTCATCGCCGTGATGATGATGGTTATGCTGACCATGATCGGCGTGGCGGCGCTCAAACTGGCCAACGATGAGGTGACTATCGCGGGTAATCAGATGAATGAAACACTGGCCTTCTATGCCGCTGAATCGGGTCTGGAACGAGCTTCGGCTGCAATTCAAACCTATTATGAAGAAAATCGTACCCCGCCCAACACCTTCCCGGCCGGTAATGAAAAGCTGACCGATGCAACGTCGGCTTATGTTTCCGGTGCCGATGGTGCCGCTGAAATACGCAAACTGGATCAGGGTACTCTGGCCGGATTAAACGGCTTAGTACAGATATATACTATTAAATCAATTGGCACATCTTTGATAGACGCCGGTCAGGTTACATTAACTCAGTCTTTCGAAGTAGCGCTGGTTCCTCTGTTTCAGTTTGCCGTGTTCTATGAAAACGATCTTGAAATTGCACCGGGGCCGGATATGATTCTAAACGGTCGCGTTCACACCAATAGCAATCTTTGGCTGCAGGCCGGTAGTGAATTATATATCGATAGTTATGTTACTGCCGCCGGAGATATTCTTCATGGCCGTAAAGGCGCCGGTGGTATAACAGACGGCAATGTCTTTATAAAAGATAATCTTGGTAATTATCAGAATATGAAAAACGCCGATAATTCTTTTCTTTCATCATCAGACGCAGATTGGTATGATTCCGCCTCGGTCAGATGGGGCGGAAAGGTTCAGGATGCGGCTTTTGGCCAGGAAGCATTAAATATGCCGCTAACCAACGAAAATGATCCGCATAAATTGATCGAGAGGGCATCGGGGAATGCTGATTCTTATGAAAATAAGGCTGAAATGAGAATTATTGATGGGTCGGTCCAGGCTAAAATTGGCAATGTCTGGACAACGGTTGACGCCTTTCTTCCCGTCGGAGCTGTTACCTCGACTACATTTTTTGACGGTCGCGAGAATGCCACTGTGAATGCTACAGAAATAGATATCGCCAAATTATCCAGCAGCGCTTATTATCCCTCCAATGGCGTAGTCTATTTTTCAGATTCCCGATCAGGCTTTAATGCCAGCCGACTGGTGAATGGCGCCGATATAGGTCAACCGCTATCGTTTTATAGCGAAAATCCGATTTATGTTCAGGGCGATTTTAATTCTGTCAACAAACAACCGGCTTCACTTGCTGGGGACGCGGTTACATTTCTCTCCAACAGCTGGGACGATGCGTTCTCCAATCTGGATAAAAGCCAGCGAATAGCAGCTGAAACAATGGTAAACGCCGCCATCATGACCGGAAATACGAATACCACTAATTCTGACTATAATGGTGGACTTGAAAATTTACCTCGTTTCCTCGAAGAATGGACAAATGTTATCTTCAAGTATTCCGGTTCATTCGTTAATCTTTGGAACTCTCAGCAGGCGACGGGGACATGGGGCGATTCATACTATTCCCCGCCAGATCGCGATTGGTCATATGATGCCGATCTCGATGATCCAAGCAAATTACCGCCGATGACACCAACCATTCAGGTATTTCAACGAACCGGCTGGAATCAGGAAAACGTCGGATACGCTGTTTCAACCTCCAATGATTTAGAGAAAATTACAGATTAGAATATAATATACGAAATAGATAGATAAGGATTGCGGAGATGAGATACCAAAAAACAATAACTGAATCAAGAGGATCGGTAACATTTATCGCTGTCATGATGATGGTTATGCTGACTATGATCGGAGTGGCCGCCCTTAAGCTGGCCAACGATGAAGTGACTATTGCCGGTAATCAAATGAATGAAACATTGGCCTTCTATGCCGCCGAATCGGGTCTGGAAAGAGCCTCAGCCGCCCTGCAAACCTATTATGAGGAACATGGTACGCCGCCCAAAACTTTCCCGGCCGGTAATGAAAAACTGACCGATGCCACATCAGCATATGTCGCCGGTGCCGATGGTGCTGCAGAAATGCGAAAACTTAGCCAGGGCTCTTTGTCCGGATTGAATGGTTTGGTACAAACTTATACTATTAAGTCAATCGGCACATCGCTAATTGATGCCGGACAGGTGACTCTGACACAATCTTTTGAAGTAGCACTGGTACCTATTTTCCAGTTTGCCGTTTTTTATCATGAGGATTTATGGTCTCAGCCAATTTTTGATCTGGATATTACCGGGCGAGTTCATATTAATGGTGATATGTATCTACAAAACAGTGGAGTGGGCAAAATTCTTGCTTTTCATGACCGAGTAACCAGCTCTGGTAGTATTTATCATGGTTTGCCGTCTGGCAGCAATGATAATGGCGATGTAGGTTTTTATGATACTTTTGGTATCTACCAAAGTATGAAACAGGATGGGCAATGGCTTGACGCATCGGACTCCGATTGGTATGATTCCGCTTCGGTCAGATGGGGCGGTAAGGTTCAGGATCAGGCTTTCGGTCAGGATAAACTTGAATTACCTATGGCCTCAGGCAATGATCCGCATAAATTAATCGAAAGAGCCGACGGTGGGAACAGTGATTCTTATGAAAATAAGGCGACGCTGAAAATAATCGACGGTTCCGCCTATGTCAAAGTTGGCTCGGTATGGCAGGATGTTACGGCCTTAATGACTACTGCGGGTATAATAACCGGCGATGCATCGGTTGCATTCTATGATGCCCATGAAAAGAAGAACGTAAGGAATACTCAAATTGATATGGATATGTTGGTAAACAGTTCCTATTTCCCTGCCAATGGCGTAATTTATATATCAGATCAAAGATCCGGAACCGACCTTAATGGCACAACTCTTGTTAAAGGCAAAGAAATTGGCAACCCGTTAACCATTGCCTGTGAAAACCCACTTTACATTCAAGGTGATTTTAATACAACAAATAAGCAGCCGGTGGCTTCTCTTTCTGATGCTGTGACATTTCTTTCCAATAGCTGGAATCCGGCCGATTCGAAGTTGAGTTATACCAACCGAAAGGCGTCAATAACTACGGCAAATATTGCTTTTGTAACCGGCGACCTTGTCCCTACTAATAGCAACTATGGCGGCGGGTTGGAAAACCTTCCACGTTTTCTTGAAGACTGGAACGGTACCGATTTTGTCTACAGCGGTTCAATGATTGAAGGCTGGCGTTCCGAACAGGCTATCGGAAACTGGCGATATATACAGAGTTCAGACGCATACTACTCGGCGCCGACACGTAAATGGAGCTTTGATACCGACTTTGAAGACCCGGCCAAACTGCCGCCGCACTCTCCGACGATTCAATTATTCCAAAGGACCGGCTGGAATCAGGAAAATGTTGGTTACACGCAGGCGGCAACAAGTACCATTGAGCAGACACAATAGATTTTTGCCGAATAACAAAAATAAAAACCCCGGTTTTGACCGGGTTTTTTTTGTGTACAATTATTGAAATATTGTTATCGAATATATTAATTTGATTTTTAACGAGCTGTTAAGGCTTTCACAAAACCGGTGTAAACCGATGTCCCAAGATGATTATTGTTCTTTGCCTCGACTCGGCTTTGTGTTCCGAAAAAGTAATCTTTTAAATTAAGTTTAAAACCTATCTGATAAAACTTATCACTATTATAATTACCGAAAATTTTCAAATTCGGTTTAACCTGCCAGTTAATACCGTAATTATATTTGGCACCGGACAGGCTCTGTTTCGATGACAGAGACATCTCTATCGAAAAGGTAAGCTTCTCATTTATTGTTCTGTATGATGCCGAATAAAGCTGCTCTATATCAGATTTTCCGCCATTTACTTTCCCTCGATTCAGATTTGAGAACACTGCACCTAATGTGTACTGTGGGTGTCTATTGTATATAATGCCGACATTCCAGAAATGTCGTTTGTGATAATAGCCGGAGCCTTCTTTAATATAGCGGTAAGAACATCCCCAATACAAACTTTTACCGGCTCCCGCCCCGGCTCCATAAATATATTCAACATATTTGGCACCCTCAAAACTTTCAACAGATCGATAAGAAATACCGATTCCATCACCGCTTACAACCGTTCCCCAGTCATTGGTAAAATCGCCCTTATGAAATATCGCAATATACTGAATATTAAACGTTCGGTCCAATCCCAGCCCGGCCGGATTTATCCAGATGGCCTCGGGACCGGTTACCGATGAAGCAAAACGATGATAGTATACCGCCTCCGGTTGACCTATTCTTACACCGCCGAACAGATTTGCGGCCGACAATAAAATGACTATCAGCACCATGCAGCCAGTGCCTGTATGCTTTAAACTGTCGCTTATATTAATAATCAATTTCCCCTGATACTAATATTCCCATCGTCGCGAATTGACATCCTTATCCTTGGGCCGCCTGCCCCCGATTCGAAATCAAGCCGACTATTTTCAACCAGAGTCGGTTTAATTTCCAGCCCTTCTACGTCAATTTCACCATTGTTGTCCACTCGAAGCGAAAACTCTGCGGTAAGTGATTCGGGGACAAAGACTTTAATATCTTCGTTGGTGTTGTGCACGGTTAGCCCGGCCTTGTTGATTCCCTTAATCCTGAGATTTATCGGACTATAACTTCCGGAAATGCGGCTCCTGTCAGAAACTAATGTGAGTTCGCTGAGCCTGATGCGCCCAAAACTGTTTTTTACATCAAAAACACCCGACAGGTTTTCACCGGTTATACTTCCATTCTCATTTTTTATGTAGGCCAATTGTCCGGTGGTAACAAGGTTTTTCACCTTGATATCAGCATGACTGGTAGTCAAATTTATTTCACCGGTTATATTACTGGCAATAATATCCTGATTCGATGTTGCCAGGTATAAAAACTCGGAAATATTCTCAACCTCTGCCCGACCAAAAGATGATTTACTCTCAACCGCCTTGAAAGGTCCGATTATATTCAAATCAAAATACTGGGCATCGATTTCGATTCTGGAAGCTTTCGGAATTTGCAGCTCGCCTTCGACAATTCCGGAGTTATCTGTACCGGACCACGGTGCCGGATTGGGCGCCTGAAGCAATAAATTGATTCCTTTTGAGGTTTCCTCCAGAACAATATTTATCACCTCAGCATAATCAATTGCTTCTGATTTACTTGACGTTTTGAGCGTTTTATTAAAAATAAAGATTGCCTGATTGGTTTCTGTTGTTCTAATAATCAGTTTGCCGGATAAATTAACTGCCGAGCTTATTGATACAATTTTATCGGACGCCATAGGAGAGGTTAATTCTATTTTGCCGGTTTCAAATCGATTTTTATCTATCTCTTTAACCTCTTCAGCCCCAACGATATGGACCAATGCAATAATAAACGACAGGATTGTTAAATATTTTGCTATTTTCATCATCAGCTCACTATTTTATTTATAAAGTTCCTTCATTATTATCGATCCGGCCACGGCAACATTGAGAGAATCAACCTTTGCCGTATGGCCAATCTTAATCCTTATATCGGCCTTTGAGGAAATATAATCAGATATTCCTCCCGCTTCTGAACCAAGAACCAAAATAAGCCTCGAATAGTTTTTAATATTTATCTTTTTTGAATGAAGGTCAATTCCCTTCGTATCCGCAACAATTAATTTAAATCCGTCATACTTTTTAAAACGTAAAATCTCCTCGGCGGTTGCCGGTATTATCGGAAATCCAAAAATCGCACCGGCCGATGATCGTACCACTTTTGGATTAAATGGATCAACCGAATTATTGGTCAATATCACTGCATCAAAACCAAAAGCCAGCGCCGAGCGAAAAAGCGTTCCGGCGTTGCCGGGATCGGAAATATTATCCAAAAGCAGCAGTTTGCGGGATTTTTTAAAGGCAACGCCCGGTTTCAGTTGCGGAATATTAAAAAGGCCGAGAATACCCTGGCTTGTATTGGCGTCGGATATGGCCGAAATATCTTTGGCCGAGATTTTACTTAATGAGATTTTTTCCTTTTCAAACTCATTTACCAGCCAACCTCCTCTATCGGTTAATAACGATTCAGCATAATACAATTTAACAGGCAGAAATTTATAACGGAGTGATTCCTCAAGAAGTCTGATTCCTTCGGCGGCAAAGCGCTTTTCAAGCTTCCTGCCTTTTTTGGTTCGCAGCGACCTGATTCTTTTTTTTTCGGCCTGAGTGATCGTCAGAATACTCCTTGATTTTAAAATCGCCTGACTCTTAATTGTATAAAACGATTAACGGTATAAGTTGGCAAGTGAAAACTGTATTAGCATTAATTTTAGTCTTTATATTATTGACGGCAATATCGATGGCCGGTTCGACTTCCGTTCAAATCGGTTGGGATGGTTTTCGATATAACCCCCCGGACGAACGCTTTAAAATCGGCCTGGCTCTTTCCGGCGGCGGGGCTCGCGGTTTGTCGCAGATAGGCATACTAATAGCTTTTGAAGAATCGGGTCTTCAGGTTGGTGCCATTGCCGGAACATCGATCGGCGGCATAATCGGCGGTTTGTATGCCTCCGGTTATTCGGCCGACAGCATTGAGCAGATTGTTAAATCAATAAATTTTTCCGGACTGTTTTCCAACCGGCCGCGGCGGAGTTCCATGTTTCTTACTCAGCGCCCGGAAAAAGAACGGTATCTTCTTTCAATTAGATTCAACGGATTCAAACCGCATTTCCCACAGGCGCTCACCGCCGGACAAAAGCTGTCTGACCTGATTTCATCGCTGACTCTCAGGGCCAATTATATATCCGGCGGCGATTTTAAAAAATTGAAATACCCTTTTTGTTCGGTAACAACCGATATTGTTTCGGGGCAGCAAATAAATCTAACAAGCGGTTATCTGGCCGATGCTATCCGGGCCACGATGGCTTTCCCGCTGGCCTTTACCGCCGTGGAATTAGAAAATCGGTTGTTGATGGATGGCGGTATTGTTAACCCCATACCGGTTTCAGCTATTCCGAATGACAATAACGATCTGAATCTTATTGTAGCCGTAAATACAACCAGTGATTTGTTGATCAAAGATGCCATAACCGATCCAATTGATATTGCCAATCAGGTAACGACTATCATGCAGAACGACAATATCGAAGACGGGCTGAATATGTCTGATCTGGTAATTACTCCGGAAATAAACGGCTATCATTCTAATGATTTCAATCATGCTTCGGAATTAATAGAGCTTGGTTACCTGGCTGGCTTAAGGGCAGTTGGCGAAATTAAAAAGCAGTTAATTGAAATCCAAATTTCTGATTCTATCTACATTGAGAATATCAGTTTTGCCAATGATGTGTTGGAGGATTATTCAGACAATTTTCCAATTAAAAAAAATACAATTATCAAAAAAAGTTCACTTCGAACAATTGCCAGCCGGCTATATCAAAACAATAATCTTTTTTCTATTTCAATCAATGCTATCTCCTGTGATTCCGTTGTTGAGCGTTATCCTGCATACAGTCTTGAAGTAAATACTCTGTCTTTACCGGAGTTGAAAAGTCTGAATCTGGAGATTGTCGGAAATAATATTATCATAGACAGCGTTATCGAATCAATTATTAATAGTTTTGTAATAGACAAATCCGGATTTGTTCTTAAAAAATTCACCGACAGTCTGAATATTTTATATAAGTCCAGGGGATTTGATCTGGCCCATGTCCGACGAATCGATTATTCGCCACAACAGCAATTATTATCTATCGTGATTGACGAGGCGATAATTGAGAAAATCAATGTAACGGGCAATAAAAGAACCAAGGATTGGCTGATAAAAGCATCGTTTCCGTCGCGGGAGGGGAAAGCCTTTAACTCACGTGACATTTCCCGGGGTATTACCAATATTTACGGAACGGATCTGTTTGATCGGGTGACCATAAATATTGTACCGGGTAGCGGTGGCGCCATTGTTAACATTGCCGTCGAAGAAAAGAAGTATTCTCAGATAAGGCTGGGTTGGCACTGGTATGATGAGTACAGAAGCGAACAGTTTATTGAGCTGCTTGATGACAACCTGTTTGGGACAGGGCAAGAATACCTTATGCATGCTCAATACGCACCCCGCCGTCAAAAATATGAAATTTCTTTAAAGGCCGATCGCTTTTTTTCAACTTATTTGACCTATCGGATAAAGGTCTATTATCATTTACTACAAAGATATATTTATAATGGGAGAGGTAATTCAATCGGTGATATTCGGGAAAATCGCCGTGGGATTGAATTTATTTTGGGTCAACAGATTGCGCGGTTCGGCACAGTTACCGGGGAGATACGATGGGAAGATATCGAAAACAAAACTCTTCCCGATGGATCTTATGCCAAAATAAAACTACGCACGGCAACTATCCGTTCGCGTGTCGAAACAATCGATAAGTACCCGTTCCCGACGGAGGGGAAAAAGCATATCTTTTATATTGAATACGCCGCCGATATTCTTGGTGGAGAAACCAAATATACCAAAGGTTTCAGCTCGATTGAATCATATTTCCCGATAACCGGAAATATAAATTTCCATCCCAGGTTTGCTATCGGTTGGACTGTAACTGATAATAATATCCCTTCTTCCGAGAGATTTTATATGGGCGGAAGATATTCATTTCGCGGACTCAGAACCGATCAATTATCCGGCGCCAAAATGGTACTGGGTAATATTGAGCTAAGATTCAGACTTCCATACCGCCTATACCTGAGTGGTTTTTATGATTTCGGCGAAGTTTATAAATCGATTGATCAGATAAAATTCCAAAATCTCCGGCTTGGTTATGGTGTTTCCTTGGCCTATGATTCTCCACTTGGTCCGATTGATATCGCATATGGCAAGACAGTGAGACAGAATGATCAGCTATATATAAACATCGGATTGCTTTTTTAATAAATAATGGGACCGAATCTATGGTCCCATTATTATGGTGATATCTTCTTCATTAGGGACAGAATGGATCCGGCCCGTCTTTATATTTGAGGTTCAGCAAATACACAATATCCAGTATATTTATTCTGCCGTCACTATTAACATCTGATGCATT
The DNA here is from genome assembly GCA_965602655.1 of uncultured bacterium. Taxonomy (GTDB): domain Bacteria; phylum Zixibacteria; class MSB-5A5; order GN15; family PGXB01; genus JAAERC01. The sequence continues at coordinate 2,063 of CBFCZE010000076.1, read as the reverse complement.
AAATGGATATGGAGCAGGACCGCCTTTGTATTTATAGTTAAGTAAAAAGACAATATCCAGAATATTTATATATCCGTCGCCGGTCAGATCACCACAAACGGCCGGTTCGCCCTCGACAGTTGTTACCTGATAAAAGGCGGAATCGTTTATCAAATTGTTATCCGATGAAAGGACCGTATATGTAGTGATGTCATATTGTAAATCAAGATCAGGATCGGGCGTCCAGAGATCAAAAAGGGCACGAAATTCTTTTCCTCCATTATTGTCAGAAACCGATATCTGATCGCTGTATACGCTTTCACCACCGTGTTCGATATTGATATAGACCTCAAATGCCTGTGGTGTGGTGCGATAGTTTCGAATCAAAACGGCCGGTTGTATTAATTCCCCGGCGCTGATCTGGGACGGCATATCGACTAAAACGGCGCCAACATCGGGCTCTGGATCACCCAGGGCGTATACCTTGCCGTCAAAGCAACCAAAATAGATTGTTCCATCCCCGGCAATAGTAACTGATGATTCAATGCCGCCGCCGGCTTTATAAGTCCATCTGATTGAACCGTCAGGATTAAAAGCATAAAGAGTCGAATCTCTCGAACCTATATAAATGGTACCGTCGGCGCCAATACTCGGCGAAGCATCCACGGCCCCTCCGGTTTTATAAGACCACTTCAAAATACCCTCGGTTCCGGCGTCGGTAACGGCATATACAGTCGAATCATAAGAGCCAAAATATATCGTTCCATCCGGTCCAATTCCGGGCGAGGTTTCAACCCCGTCATTAGTAGCAAAGGCCCATTTGCGTGATCCATCAGGATTGACGGCCCAGAATGAGGTATCGATCGGGACCGGCGTTTGATTCGCTGCGCCATAAGGATCAGTGCCAATATAAATTGTTCCATCCTCCCCGATGGCCGGTGAAGCATCAGCCAGGTGACCATCGAAAAATACCCCAAAGGGATGCTCCCAATTAATAGTATAGTCGTCTCCGTTATCAATATACGAATAGAGTTTATGATCTTTTGAACCAACATAAATTATATCATCATCGGTAATCGCAGGTGATGAGAAAACGCACCAACCGGTTCTATCGCTCCATTTTATTTCTCCGGCAGGATTTAAAGCAAAAAATCTAAAATTCAAACATCCTATATAGGCGTCGCCATTATCAAGGACCAGGGGAGAACTCATAACGCCAAAACCGAGATCAGTTTTTGCCCTCACTTTTGCGTATGTAACCGAATCCTCAAGAACATAATAATATTCATCCCAGGAACCGAAATGAATGGCACTATCCAAGCCTATTGCCGGGGATGAAAAAACACCTGCTCCGGTTTTGTGCTTCCACTTTAAGGTTCCGTCCGGATTTATTGCATAAAGTGCCGAATCGGTGGCACCGGTCCATAAAAAACCTGACCCGATATATATTGTTCCATCCGGACCAATTGTGGCCGATGACGCGACCGCGTCATTGGTCTGAAATGTCCATTGCAGTGTCGGTGTAACCGGGCCGGTATAAGGGGATAAGCCGGTATTTTGTTTATTCTGTCTGAATCTCGGCCAGGGGCTAATCTGTCCCTGACTTGCAGCATGTATAAAAAATATCAAGATGAGAAATATCGTGATTTGCAAATCCATTCGCCTCATTTGTTTCCTCCTATTTTGTTTATTCTCTTTGAATATAATACGTTACGAAAGCGAATATATTGGATTGTATTCATCTACTATTAGTATTAATAAATGTAATAACAATATTACTAAAATTCGCCTATCTGTTTTTAATATCGAAACGATTATTTTGTATATTTAACAGCAGTAATAAAAAATCTATCCCACCCCCTCGCACTTCATAAATAGCCGGACTATTATAGCTGTTTATACCGCCACCCAATACCTTTACGTTGGCCGTTAACCTTAAACATGGAATAAGGCCTAGGGAACCTTAGGGCCGTTCTGTTGACTCTGTGCGAAAAGCAGGATATCATATTGTATTATAAATAATATCCACTTAGGGACAGAATGGATCCGGCCCGTCTTTATATTTGAGGTTCAGCAAATACACA
>CBFCZE010000075.1:0-13562 GCA_965602655.1 uncultured bacterium | reverse complement strand
TTTAACCGAATGTATGACTATGATGAAAAATATTATTAGAATGTGTTTTAAAGTAGTTTTGCTCTTTGTGCTGGCTACTTGGTTAATAATTGGTGGCTGTACCGCATATATCACAAAGGAGTTTCATCTGCAAAAAAGTATTGATAATTATTATCAATCAAAAACAGAAGAATGGGATTCGGGTGTTGGTCCAGATATTTTGCCGGAATTGTTTGAAGAATGGCGTATATTTATTGGTATTACATCTGTTCATAAAAATCCTTACAATAGAGAAAAATATTCAAATATATATTCGGTAGGATTTAATTTTGTTCATTTGATGGATTCCATGGCATCACCCCGAATAGATATACCGCCCCCTTCAAATATCATAGAAGATGAATTATCGATTGATACAGTCAATATAATGTTTTTCCCTTCCAAAGTAGAGTATAGGTTATTGGTAGATAGCGTCCTAACATTAGGCCAGAGGCCCATTCTACCCTTCCTTAAACGCTCGATCGATTTTGATAGCCTTTACATTCCGGAAAACATTGATACGATTAATGTCTCTTTTAATATCAGACTATTTGATGAAGATGGATTTGAGAAGGCTAAAAAGGCGTATAGCTTCCAAATGATAAAATATTACGATAAATATTTGAGTATACCGCCTGGTTTGCTTCATTAGTTTGTGAGTTAATGATAGTTCGACTATCGATACAATTTGTGAACAAATATATACCATATAAAAATGCAGAATAAATATAGTATTATATCGCCTCTCATAGCCGGGTAGGTCAGGAGCCGTGCGCTCCTGACAATTATATTATATGGACAAATAATATGTCATTTATTAGATTGTAATATGTCTATTTTGAGAAGATATAAATCTGATTTCAATATAATCCGGTCAAGCATGGATATACGCACAATCCCTTTGATTGGGAATATTCCTCGATTCATGGTTATTTTCAAGACGGTTATTATTCGGATGATTGGGGCAGACAAGATATTGTATTTGAAGGGAAATATGGAGAATAGAATAGTCAGGAACCGTGTGCTCCTGACATTTTTATTATTTAGGGTGGCAGGCCTCGTCTGCCCCTTCTTAAATTGGCACTGGTCGAGTTACAATTGGTATGTCTTGAAAGGCAGATGTCACGAACCTATCAATTGTTGCGTATGCTTCAGTCGAAGAAACCGGATGAACCGATAGAAAGCCTGATTGAAAAATAAAACTGTGACGAAACAAAGCCATTTTGATGATAATAATTATTATAAACACCCGCTCCAAATCATGCGAAACGGCAAAAAAAACGTTGACTTTTATTTTAATTTTGTTAATATACTAATAGTTACCCTTTAATTTTGTATTGAACAATTTCCAATGGTAATGAGTCATTGCTTACGATAATCAATACTCAGATGGAAATTGGAGCAGGAAACCCGGGATAAAGCGCGAGCAAGTAAAAGCGCGCCAGACTTTTCACAGAAGGAGAAAACCGACAAAATAAAAGTGAACAAAAACTGCCCATTGCCGAATCATTTTGGCAAGGGCGAGACAAACTGACTAAGACTCCAAAAGTAAAATAGAAGAACCTCGTTTTTTACTTTTGGGGAAATTAATTTTTATTTTCTGAGAACAATCAGCCGCTAATTTCGTTATAAAGAAAGCGTCAAGAAATCAAATTAAATTGGTAAGAAAAGAATATGATGAGTTTTAATTTTACAGTTGACTCTGATCCTGAGCGGAAACTGATGATTGCTAAAATCTACGGAATCTGGAAAAAAGAGACAGCCATAGCATATCACGAAGAATACCAAACAACGGCTGAGCCGTTTCTTGGTAAGAATTGGGCGAAGCTGACCAATCTTAGCAATTGGAAATCATCGTACCCGGAGATTATTGATATTCTCGGGGAGCATATGCACTGGTGTCAGAAAAACGGCGCTGTTTATTCGGTTTATATCATCGATAATCCGATTACTCACAGCCAGCTAAGTAAGATGGTTAAAAAAGGCAATGTTTCAACGATCACAAAAATATTCAGGACTTACGAAGAAGGCGATCGTTTCCTGAAACAAAACGGTTTTTAATCTTACTTTAAATATCTGTCAAACCATTTTGCAATCCATTCCAGACGAGCCATTCTGCGGTCGGGACGGCCATGGCGAGATAGTCCGTGTGGTTCGCCGGGGAATCTTATAAATTCAACTTTTTTCCGCATCATCTTAAGAGTGGCAAATAATTGCTCGGCCTGCTCAATGCCGCACCTGAGGTCCTGCTCGGAATGTATTATCAACAGCGGTGTCCTAATTTTACTGGCGTAAGTCAGTGGTGAACATTTTCTGTAATTTTCCGGATTTTTCCAGGGAGTTCCCTCGAATTCCCTGTATAAATCGTAGCCGATATCCGATGATCCAAAAAACGATTCAAGATTTACTACCGACCTTTGTGTCACCGCCGCTTTAAAGCGGTTAGTATGTCCGACAATCCAGTTGGTCATAAAGCCGCCATAAGAGCCGCCGGTTACGCCGATTCTATTTTTGTTCACATACGGAAGATTCTCCAGATAATCGGCCGCCGACATACAGTCATAATAATCTATTTCGCCCCATCCGCCGGTAATCGCATCGGCAAAGGTTTCGCCCCGTCCGGTTCCGCCGCGGGGATTGGTATAAAAGACAACATATCCTTTGGAGGCCAGAAAAAGCATTTCATGGAAAAATGTAAAACCATACTGTGCGCGCGGTCCGCCATGAATTTCCAAAATGGCCGGATACTTTCGATTTTTGTTGAATTTCGGCGGTGTGACCAGCCAACCCTGAAGTTTGAAACCATCATGCGCCCTGAACCAGATTTCCTTCGTCTTTGGCATCTCTCTTTCGGCCAAAAGTTCATTACCCGGATTATCCAGGACTTTGGCATTGTTATCGCCGGCATAAGTTGACGGCATCGACTGCAATTTCCCGGGCGTAGTCAGGTCTGACACGACTGCCGAAATCAACCGTCGCTTTCCATTCATATGATAAGTTCTAACACGGCATTTTTTGTGAGTAACTCTGGTCGGTTTCCCGCCCTTGGCCGAAGCATAAAAAATATGAGTTGAGCCGATATCTGATGCAAAAAAATAAATTCTTTTTCCGTCGGGCGACCAGAAAAGCGGCGGCGCCTCAAACGTTTCGCCAACATCGCCAATAGTAGTGTCAAAGGCCAGACGGTCAAATTTGGGAGTCAGGTTTTTGGCGGCCGGTCTGCCTCCGGTGCCGACCGACCATAAATGCCAGTTAGTAACGCCCCAACAATCATCAGGATTATCATGGCCGATATAGACGATTTTTTTGCCGTCGGGCGAAAAGGTCGGAGAGGCAATCGGACCGGCGGGCGTGCGGACTTTTTTAGCCTTGCCGCCGTCAATTGAAATTATAAATATGTCGTCGTAAAGAGAATCCAAATCCGGATTGGCTTTTCGATTGGAAACAAAGACAATCAATTTCCCATTTGGTGAGATATTGGGCATAAGCTCATCATACTTGCCTTTGGTTAACTGTTTGGCCCGACCGCTTTCGACAGACACTTTCCAAATATGAAATCTGTCTTTAGGTAAAAAGCCGGAGCCGTCGAGGCGGTAGAATAAACGGTTGATATGGCGATACAGCGGCGGCTCTTTCTTTTTCTCTTCATCTTTTTCCCAAAAAGAATCGTTGCGGCGAAAAGTATAGACAATTTCGCTGCCATCCGGCGTCCATTTCAATCCGGTGAAGGCTCCATCCTCCTCAATTATTTTCCGCTCGGCGCCGCCCTCAGCGGGAATAACATAAATCCCCGTTTTCCTATCACGGATTGAAATAAATGCCAGTTGTTTGCCATCGGGTGACCAGGCCAATTCGCGATCGTTGATTTTGCCAAATGTGAACTGACGGATTTGCCCGCTGGTTATATCGGCCACGAATATTTGTGAGTAATATTTCTTTTTGTCTTTTGACACCGACTCGACTGTATAGGCCACCTTTTTTTCGTTGGGAGAGATTGCTGCCGATATCGGAACTTTCAGACGGCAAATATCTTTTTCATCAATTCGTCGTTTTTTTTGTTTGGGTAATTTTTTCATAATAACACCTTCTTAAAATAGGTTTGATACTTTTTATCTAATCTTTTTTATACCGGTTTTCAATAAGAAATTTAGAAAGGTCCTTTGCCGGAATATCTCCAATATAGATATTTGAAAAAATGAACGATATAAATGTATAATTATTATGGTATTTAAGCTTATGGTTGACTCTGGATATGTGACAATGTATTATCCTTAGTATGAAAAAATATCTAATAAATCCTTTAATCTTATTTATGCTGTTCCCGCTTTTTATAAGTGCGGATGATTTAAATATTAATGGTTTTGAATTGCCGACCATTTTACATGAGGACTGGCTTTTAAAGGGAGAGCGTATAAAGTACGCCAGATTTCCGGTTACCTATAATCTTCAATTTTTTCTAACAGAAGAGGGTTGTATTGATTCGTTAAAATATGATTCCGAAGATAAATTTGGATTTATAGACGTAGTTATTGCTTCGCTGAGCAATATTGATTTTTCTCCGGGAAGATATTTGGATAAAGAGATTCCGGTTATATTGCCAGCCAGGCTTGAATTTATAACTGAAAGATATCGGGACAATGTCTGGTTGAAATTGCCATATAATTCAAAAACAAATGCGAAAAACAGAGAATTAATAAATAAAACATTGGAAATTAATAAATTCAGTCCTGCTTCGATTAAGAAAATACCTTCATATTTTTGTCGTTTTGAATGGGATGCTAATTATAACGATTATCCATTCGCATTATATAGAATAGAGCTTGATTCTTCCGGGCAAATATATGATATCGAAACGATATTTTCAAATCAAAAACATTATTCAGATATGTTTTCCAACGTTTTACTATATGCAGAATACAAACCGGCCAAATTTGAAGATAAGGCAATAGCATCCAATATATTTGTGACCGTTCGCTTTTTTCAAAGATTGTCTTATCCTGTCGAGGTATGGCCGCCTTCCTTAGAAAAGGAGCTTGATTTTTCTTATGAGTATCATAGAATATCATTCCGACCGTATCTTGATTCTATAATTAATCCGCCGTTTCCGGCAAATCTAGCCGGTGGAGGAATTATGCAGAAAGAAAATATTCAATTTGTTGATACAATTCAGGTTGCTGTGAAAATTGATACCCTCGGCAATATTGCCCATTCCAAATATAGATCACCCTATTTTTCGGTAGCAGATAAGGTCTCCAAATCTGTTTTAAAGAAATTGAAATACCTGCCGGCCCGCGATTTAAGAGGAAATAAAGTTATTTTTGAAGGGAAATTAATCCTTATATTCCGAAATAATAGTAAAAATATACGAGTTATCTCAAATTGGCTCCAGAATTAATCTAACGCTCAACCACCGTAAGTTGATGTAATATAACAGCATATTGGAAATTTTCAATTAGCATCGTCATTTACAACGCAAAAACTGCGAATTTGATTATAAAATCTCTTGCCCAAAATGTTTTATAACGTAATATGTTACTTCTCAATAGCTTAAATAATCACCTGAGGTGAAACTTGCGGCATAAATATTGTTTATATTCTATATGGATTTGATATGATTTAAGCCTTTGAGGGAAGAAAAGATGCCTTTATTTGTATAATTAATAAAAGGAAATTAACTGATGATTAGATCGCGAACAGACAGAATACTTAATTTTGTTTCATCGACGCTGGTTCTGCTGGCCGGGTTTTATGTAATAATATTTATTCCGCTACGGCTTTCCGGACTGGTTCGTATAATAATTGGTGTCCTTTTGATTATCTATTTTTTGTGGCGAATTAGATATACCTATGGAAGCAAAATAAAAACAAAAGATGTTCTTGGACGGGAGGAATCGGTTAACAAACCGCTTGACAATTAATGCAATTAATTTATTATACAAGATTGACTTGGCATTTTATGAGGAGTGTTAGCTTGAAGAAGACAAATTATAATTGGCTTGGACGGATAATCTCAGTATCATTACTGGTAATTCTGACAATTCCGTTACTCTTATTATCACAAGAGATAAAGCAACCGATCAGGGATGCTCTGGATAGGGGTGATACGACCCGGGCGATATCTCTTTTAGAAGAAGATATAGAAGTAGATCCCAGCTATGAATACAATTACTTTGTTCTGGGCCAGATTTACATGAAACAGAAAAAAAATAATGCGGCCATGGAACAGTTTGAAATGGCCATCAATAAGAATAAAAAGTTTTATGAAGGGCTTTATGCGCTCGGCCTTGTTCAGTTGAAACTGGGGAAAATTGATGAAGCCGGGAAAAATTTTAATACCGGGCTGAAAAAATCAAAAAAGATGAAAGCCAATTTCCATAACGGTATTGGATTGGTCTATATGGCTCGGGGTGAGTATAACGAGGCCGATAAGGAAATTCGTCAGGCGATAATCCTTGATTCGACCAACGCCGAGTTTCATACCAATCTCGGCAATGTAAATTTTGCCAACAAAATTTTTCCGCTGGCTATGATGGAATATGAAAAGGCTTTGCAACTCGATACTGCCTCTCTGGAAGTCTATTTTAACTGGGCCGAGGCCTGCCTTGAGATGAAAGATTATACCTGTGCCCTTGACAAGCTCAGTACCGTTTTACAAAAAGACTCCACATTTGCCGATGCCTGGATGAGGGCGGGCGGAATCTATTATAAGGCCGCGCGCTCAACACGTAATTTTGACGAAGCCAAATCTCTTTATGAAAATACAATTGGTTCATATAACAAATATCTTGAACTGACAAATCATTTGGCAGATAGTTCAAGCGGCCGGGCCTTTTATGAGGCAGGTATGTCGTATTTGATTCTGGGCGGGTATCCTGAGGCCCAGGAGAATTTTGCGACCGTTCTTTCGATTCCGGTGGAGCCAAAAGATATATATTTCTATTATGGTCGTTCTTTCCATGGCAATAAAGATTATGATTCTGCTATCACCTATTATAATAAACATATATCCTGGGTGGCCGAACAGGGTGAAGATTATGAATCGGCCATACGCGATGTCGAGCTGTATCGGCGAATTGGCGAATGTTACCAACAGAAAAAAGATCATTACAATACTATTGAATTTTTAAAAAAATCTCTTGAGTACGATTCGACCCAGGCTCGTCTGTTATATGGTGTAGCAGTTGCTTATAATTATAATCAGGATTATGCTAACGCTGTAGTTTATTATATGAAACGTTTCGCTCTTGGAACTGACGAAAGATATTGGTCGCTTTATTACAACGCCGCTATGGCGGCTCTTTATCTTGTGGAAAAAGGCGGAACAGCCATGGCCTCCGATGATGAAGATATGGATCTGGGGCTTGATGAAGAGGAAGGTATCGCGGAACCGGCAGATGATCCATTGGCCGATGTTGATCTGGCCAGATTGGCCATTGAATATCTTGAAATGATTGCCAATGATTATTGGGAAAAAGTTATTTCCAATGAAAAAAATATGAAAACAGCCATCAAAGCCCTTAATATGCTTGGTTCAACTTATCTTTATCAACTTAATGATTGCGCCAATGGGAAAAAGTACCTGGAGCGGGTTTTGGAGGTTGATCCAGAGTACTGCGATGCAAAAAAGTCACTTGGTTATGCCTATTTTGGCGAACTCTGTACACAGAATTTCTCAAGAGCGCTGACTTATTTAACGCAGGCTCTTGATTGTAATGTAAAAGCCGGTAAAACCCGGGGAGACGATATCAGTTTGCTTCTCTGGATAGCCCAAACCTATCATTTCCGCGCATTAGAACGGGCTAATGCTAAGCAACCGAAAGAGCAGTATCAAAATGATTATAAAAATGCCGACAATTTTTATCTTGAAATATTAAAATATCAGCCGAATAATCAGGAAGCAAAGGAAGGACATCGGCAGGTTAAATGGGAATATTAATTTAGCTTTAAGTTTAAGATATATTTGCAGGAGAAAATATGGCCGAAAAAAATGGCGATGGGCCAAAGAAAGATAAGAAATTTGATTCCGATGAGAGGTTCCGGTATATCGGTTTTGAGGTTGAAACCGGTAAATTGGGCGACCACTTCAAGTCTGATGCCGAAAAGGAATTCTGGGTAAAACGAATTCTGAAGAAACGAGCAAAAGGATTTAGGCTTCGTGATGAAACATCGTTTGATAAAGCTCGCGTGGCCGGGTACGAAAAAATTGTTCTGAGCGTTGTATCAGTGATGCTGATTGTATCTCTTTTTATGCCCTGGTTCTCGGGATATAAAGAGCACGAGGTGGAGGCCGTTGTTGAAGCCTCGGCTCCGGTCGAGGAAGTATTGACCGATTCGGCAGGTGTTGCCTTGGCCACTGATTCGGCCGGCGTTGAATTGGTTGTTGATTCGGCGGCGATAACTGCCGAGGTTTCGGAACCTGAAACCGAAACCGGCGTTTTGGCGACAACCGAGGATGTTACAGAAGAAGTCGGTGATGCTGGAGCAGGTTCTGAAGAGGAGGGACGAATTGAAATCGAAAAGGACGAACAGGGATTTGCCTCAATTACCGGCGCTGTTAAACGTAAGGTATATGATAAGGAATATTACAGCTCCTCGGCTATTGGTGGATTCGGTATGCTTGGCATGGTTTTTTCATCCGGAATTATTCTGAAAGTGACCGCTTTGTTGTTTATCATTTACGTTTTACTTTGTCTTGGGATGGCCGGCACGACTCTTTATGTCCTGTATGGCGTTAAGGGCGATGACGATATGATTGCGCTGAAATTAAAAGGTCTGATGAAATTTGGATGGGTTCCGCTGGGTATCTGGTTTATTTGTTTAATTCTTTCTTTTTTTGGCGCCAGCTATTCGTTTGACACAACCGATATGCTCAAACAGCTGGGTACAAGTTATGGTATTGGCACTTATCTGAGTCTGTTAGGTTATGGTTTTTACATATCATTGGGATGTTTTATAATGAACGCTGCCAAGGCAGTTGAAATTTAGAAAATAAATAATGGTTTAAACTAGTATTTGGAGGATTTTGGAGCGTGAAACAGTCACTATTCGTAACGCTAAACACATTGATTTCCTTTGCGATCAGTTATGTCGTCTGGGGAATAATTTTGGCCTCACAACCACACGGAACGATTGCCTATTCGGTTTACCAGGGTGGTCCGCTGGTTGTAGTCTTGATGACAATATTTTTAATGCTTCTGGCTTTTGTGGCGGAAAGATTTATTTCACTTTACAAAGTTGCCAAGGGCAAAAGTTCGGTTCAGGTTTTCTTCAAAAAATTGATTACTCTGCTTAACACTGGTGATTTTGACGGCGCTCTGGCCGCCTGCGATAAGCAGCGGGGAACTACCGCGAATGTTCTTCGAGCCGGCATTGAAAGATTCCGGACGGTTAAGGATGACGGTTCAATTGATGCCGAGAAGAAAATTACTCTTACTCACGATGCCATCGAAGAAGCCAATGCCCTGGAAGGTCCGCTTCTGGAAAGAAATCTGATTGCTCTTTCGACAATCGCTTCGATTGCCACGATGACCGGTCTTTTGGGTACAACGATTGGTATGATCCGTGCCTTTGCCGCCACCGGTAATGTTGAAGGCGGCGTTATTGACGCCCAGGCGCTGGCGGTCGGTATTTCAGAAGCGCTGGTTAATACCGCCGGTGGTCTTCTCTCCGGTATTCTGGGTATCTTTTTCTATAACTTTTTTGTAAACAAGGTTGATGCTTTTAATTATACGACTGACGAAGCGACTTTTGAAGTTATTCAACTCTTTAAGGAGAAAGTGGGTAGGTAATTTATGGCTATTAAGAAAAAACGGCGGGTTGGTATTGTTATCGACATGACGCCGATGGTGGATATCGTCATTCTGCTTCTGATTTTCTATATGACGACCACCAGTTTTAAGCCGCCTGAGGCAAAAGCCGTAACATTACCAGAATCGCACTCAATGATTGAGTTGCCGGATAAAGATATTATCAATATCACGGTAACAAAGAATGACTCCATTTTCGTCGATTTTCTCCAAAAAGAGAATGTTGTAATTGATGGTCAGGAAATGCTTACCACGGTTCGAAAAGTTGCCGAAGCCGATATTTACAGCGTTTCTTCATTGATTAACCGGGCTCGTGCCGTTAATCGGAGGGCTCTGATTGTAATCAAAGCTGACCGTGATGCCAGTTTTGGGGTGATGGATAAAATAATGAAATCGATGAGTGAAAACAGCCTGACTCGTTTTCTTATCATTACCGATAACGAAGCCGAGATTAATCAGAAAGAAGGTTCCTGATGACCGTTGAAAGGAGTGATTGGAATGAGTGGCGGTGAAGTAGCCCAATCAGCAAAAGCCGGAAAAGGTAAAGGCGGTCGCAGGAAAAAGCGGCGGATTCATATCCGGATAGATATGACTCCGATGGTCGATATTGTTATGCTGCTTTTAATCTTCTATATGGTTACGACGGTGTTTTCGATGCCGCAGGCGATGGAAATTAATCTTCCTCCCGAAGAGGAAACGGAAAAAGATCTTATTGTAAAGGAAAGTAAACTCTTGCAGATTAGAGTTGACGAGGAAAATAGATTTTTCTGGAATACTCATAATCCTGCTGATAGTTTGCCTCACCTTTTACCTTCCATAAATCCGATTGATGATACAACAAAATACAAAATCGATTCCGATTCATTGCGCATGCTTTTGGTCAATATGAACCGCAACATTGAAAAGCTAAATACTCTGGTTCTGATACACCGCCACGCCAAGTACAGTGCAATGGTTGATATTCTTGACGAAATTGATCTTTTAGAACGATCATGGAATGCGTCCACAGTTGAGCGATTGGGAATTGAGCGGGAAGATTTGAATAAGCCTGAATATAAGGATCAGAAATTTTCGTATCGTTATGCTATGGGCAAATGGGAAGACCGAGATGACAAGATAGTTGAAGCTGCGCTGGAAGCATCCGGATTAGGAGGTGAAGCCGATGGCGAAACCAATTAATGCCATGTATGGTGGGTACGGCGCCTTTGAATTAAAATCGCAATATCGCCGTAATATGTTGACCGGAACTTTGATGTCAGCCGGACTGGTAGTTGTTATAATTCTTGGTATCTGGATTTATAAGGTTTTGACCGCTGTTGAAACAGTTTACATGCAACCAACTGTAATTAGGACTATTGCCGATTTGGGTCCTCCGCCGACTGTTTCCAAGGCCAAGCCTCAGGTTGAAATTGCAAAACCGGATATGGCCAAACCAACGGTCGGTATTCCTAAACCGGTAGCAGACGACGAAGTTATCGACGATGATGTTATGATTGCTTCGCGTGACGACTTGGCCGAAATTGTTGCCCCGGATATTACCGAAACAATGGCGGATGCCGGAGCCGATATAATAGTTGATATCGAAGATTATATGCCGGGCGTCGATGAATTTGTCCCGGTTGAAATTCCGGCCGAGATGATTTATGAGCATGTGCCGGAATATCCACGACTGGCGCAGACGGCCGGTATGGAGGCTGTGGTCTGGGTTAAGGCGCTGGTTGATAAAAACGGCAATGTCCGTGATGCCATGGTTTTGAAATCGTCCGGCTCAAAAGCCGGATTTGACGAAGCGGCTGTTAAAGCTGCTTACAAGTGCCGCTTTAAACCGGCTATCCAGAACGGACGTCCGGTGGCTGTCTGGGTATCATACCAGGTTGAGTTTGTACAGATTGACGGCCAATAGGCAGATTGTAATTTAAATGTCACGGCGCTATCTTTTTGATAAGATAGTGCCGCAAAAAATCCAAACCCCGCCTTTATCACGCCATAAGAGCAGATTGTTGCGTCATTGTAAGGAATCCCGAATAAAGATCGGGACGACATGGCAACCTAAACTTTGACTGCAAAATCAAGCCCCCGTCTCTTTTATTTACCCGCTCTCGCCGCCCTGAACCTTTTGAGGGGAGGTGAGTCAAATGAACAACTCACAAAATTTGTCCGGGTTGCGGTATGGCGCCTTTGAACTGAAAGCAAAATATCGCCGTAATATGCTGATGGGGACAATGATCTCGGCTTTTTTGGCGATGGCCACGACAGCCGGAGCGTTTCTCTTTACGCAATCTGAGCCGGCGCCGGTTATATTTGAAAGGGATTCTAAACCCGATTCAATCATTGTGGATTTGAGTAAAAAATACGATATAAAATCGGAACAGCCAAAATTCAAAGGTCATACTCGTCCAACACTCAACACGAAAGGCTCCAATATTGTTATGGTAACGGACGATGAACCTTTTGATGAGGATGTCAGGGTTTTTTCATTAACAGACCGATATTCTACAGGACCGACTGGCGATGATACCGGAGAAGTTTCAAGTTATATCGATAATCCCGGCTATGGATATGGGGGAGACAGGTCTGGTGATTATCCCGAACCGGATAAACCGGTATATGTTGATAAAATGCCCGATATGATATATGAGTTTAAACCGGATTATCCGCGGCTGGCAATGGTGGCCGGTATGGAGGCATCAGTCTGGATAAAGGCACTGGTTGATATTGACGGTTCGGTTCGCGATGCTATGATTTTTGTTTCATCAAATTCGAAAGCCGGTTTTGATGACGAGGCTCTGAGAGCGGCTTATAAGTGCAAATACAAACCGGCTATACATGATGGCCGTCCGGTACCGATCTGGGTGTCATACAAGGTTGAGTTTGTTCTGGAGGATAGCCGGTAGAGCCGAAACTTTTAACTTACTGTCCATTATGGCAAGGAGGTTTTTGATGTACAACTTTGGTTATAATTCCGTTTTACCTTTCACCGCCGCCGTAAATGGCTTCGATCGTTTATTAAATGCGCTGATCGGTGTATTAATAATACCGCTTCTTATCCTGGCCGGATTCTCTGCGATTGAATCTGATTTTGTAAATATGATACCGACGAATTCCAACAATTCCGGTTGCACTTCGCATTCAAATAAACTTTCCATCTGTACTATAGGCCCAAGGCAAAGCTCATCGCTTTCCGGAGGTTCTGTTTTTTGTAATGTATGGGGGAGAGGCATAATTCTTTTTCCTCTGATGCCCGGCGGTCTATTTATAAATAGCTCATTAAAAAAAGACTGCGAAAAGGCCAGGGGTGTAATTTGTGATTCAACCATCTATTTGTCATCCGATATGGTCGATAAACCGCCGGAGTTAATCTGGATGATTTATCCCGATTTATTAAATGCCGGTTTGGGAAATGTATCGTCGGTACAGGTGACCTTGAATATTCTGGTTGACTGTAACGGCAAACCGCTTGAAGTAACAATTGCCGATGAAACATCAATAGGTCATAGTGCAAAACAGATTGTACTGGAGTCGGCAGGAACATCGCAGTTCAAACCGGCGCGAAAAGACAATCAATCGGTTAGATGCTGGGTGCAGGTTCCGTTGGTGTTGGAGGTAGATGTATAGCATATAAATAGTCCATTGATTTATTAAATAGTATGCGGCCGAGCCTCGCGGCCGCCATTGCTTCCTTTCAATTATATTGAAATGTTGTACTATCAATAGTATAATATTTTGATTTCGCTTATA
>CBFCZE010000074.1:0-13661 GCA_965602655.1 uncultured bacterium | reverse complement strand
GCATTATCGTCTCTATAAATGGTTGGATCATTGAGACCGTCAAAGCGATACACTTCTTTTAAAAGCCGGAAACCCTCATCGGCATCGATTAATCTTTCCGGGGGATTTTTGGACATTTCGTACAAAACACCTTTAGCGTAGGCCAAATCACGAAGATTCAGGGGAGATTCGGCATACGGTTCAGAAGAAAACAGAATCGGGACCTGCCAGTTATTCTCCAGGATAATTTCATCGACCATCATATCCTGTAGCTTAACGGTACGGCCCTCAAATGGCATCGGCAAAAGATAGGTCATCCGTTTTCTGGCTCTATCCCGAAATGGTTTCGTGGGTCGCGGTATAATTTCGCCCCCGGTTTCAAGGGGGTACCAGAGTATCTGTTCTTCGGTCAGCGGAATTGGGACATCATATCTAGTTTTCATCTGCCAAATATACCAGTCAGTATTTATAAGCGAGAGATTAACTACTCTGATATCTTTCCTTACGTTATATACTTCCTGAAGACACCACAGCGGGAAAGTATCATTATCACCGGCGGTAAATAAAATAGCATTTTCCTCGCATGATTCGAGAATGTTATGAGCATAGACATACGGGTAATAATTATTGGAACGGTCACAGTAATAATAATTATGTGACAAAGTTACCAGCGGCAATAAAACCGTCAACGTCATAGCCAGCAGCACCGGTTTTTGATACTGCTTCAAGTGTATCTCAGATGTTTTCTTCCGCACCAGTTCCATTAGTGCGGCTATACCGAGACCCATTGCAAGCCCAAAATAGATAAAAGCCGGTGTAAAGAAATAGTCACGATTTCTAACCTCGAGATATGCATCACCCGTTTGCGGATTAAATTTGATGCCGTCGGCAAAATTCATATACAACACAAGTCCAATCGAGCTTAATAAGAGGAATACCAGAAACGGATACCCGAATTCAATTTTTCTCTTAATCGAAAACCAGACGCCAAACATACCGAGAGCAAACAGCAGGCCGAAGATTTTATTGAAACCGTACTGTTCCTCGAAATAGCTCCAGAAACCCATATGGGCGTGCCGTCCCATTTGGTGCGCCCAGGTTCCGCGGCGATTAAACATCCGTTCGGCCATCAATTCGCTTCCATACTGTTTGCGGTCGAGGTAATTAACGAAAGTGTCAAAGTCGCGTGAGGCGTTGTTTTCATCAATTCGAGGATTCAACGATGAGCGGATTGGAATAAACAGATGAAACGAAAAACCGATTACAGCCAGAAGCAAAATAGCTATTCCGGTTTTCCAGTCAAACTTTTTCCGGGCGGCCAGAGCCAGTATTATAAGAACTACTAAACCGCCGATAACCGCATAAATAAACTGGTAAAACCCGATCATTATCAAAGAAAAGGCGACGATAGCAATTAAAACCGACCAGTTAATATACTGATAAACCATCCAGCCGGTCACGGCCATAAGAATTACCGATGCAAAAATAAAATATGAAAATCCGTATGGAATATCTGAAAAGGCAATAATCGCCAAAAGTTCCGCCGCTATTAAAGTACAAATGGCCGTCCAAGCCCTTCGGGGCGCATTCTTTCTTAAAATAAGAAAAATGGCCGCCACCGGTAAAATCAGAAATGTTGTCAGGTGAATGCCGACACCCAGCATCGCCAGAAAACAGATTAAAACCGCCAAACGCGAGCCTTTAGTCGTGCCATTATTTTCATAATATTGAAGGGCCAGCCAGAAAATGATTGTCAAAAGCATCATCGACAAACCATATACCTCGGTTTCTACCGAATTACTCCAGTTGGTCATAGAAAAAGCCATAAACAACGAACCGATTATTCCGCCGACATATCCGATAACCCTTTTCCAGCCATTAAATTCACCCGGCATATACCAGAGTCTTACCATTCTGACAACTACCAGATAACCAAAACTGGCGGTAAATGATGATGCCACAACCGAAAGCAGATTTATTCGATAACAAATATCGGCCGCCAGCGGAATCATCGAAAAAAGCCGCCCCAAAACAATAAAAACCGGCGAACCCGGCGGGTGAGGAATACCGAGGATATAGGCGCTGGCAATAAATTCACCGCAATCCCAAAAGGAAAGAGTTGGAGCTACAGTTAACCTGTAAATAACTAATGTGAAAAGAAAAACAAATACAGCTATAATGGCGTTGACTCGGTCGAAACCATTTGTTGAATTATTTATTTGAGTATGCAATTAGTCCTCCTAAAGCTCTTATATTATACTGCTATTATACTGCCGACCTCATTTTTGGTTTGAAAAATCGGCCAGGCAAGCAATATCTTAAAATTATTGGCTCAAATATAAATGTAAATAGCCGATTAACAAGGAAAAAGTCGATACTATCCCAAAGGGATGAAAATTAATTCTGGAGGTTTTATGTTTATCTGGTGTACGATTATGTTTCTGCTTGGTATTGCGGCGTTTTTGGATTCTATCTTCAATTATGGAATGATTTTTCGTCAGATTAATTCGGTTCTTTTTATGCTGATATCTCTGGCGCTTTTGATAAGAACGACAACTAAAATAAAAAAGCGTAAAATCGAAAAGTATGAAAAGAGGATTGAAAATCTGGAAATTCAGCTAAAAGCGCAGCAGACCAAACTGGATAGTACCCCGTCCGAATACTAATATTTATCCGGCTGAGACGTATCCTTCCAGTTTCTGGAGTTTTTTCCGTATCTCTCCCAAAAACGGATAATTGCCGTAATCGGTTAATATTAATCGATATATTTCAGAGGCTTTATCTTTTTTCTCTTCATCCCGGAAGAATATATCACCCTTTATTTTCAGGCAATACGGGTAAAAATAATCGTCGGGATATTTCTTTTCAATTTTATCAATAACTTCAAGAGCCTTATAATCAGCATTATTTTTAGCATAATAATCAGCCAACTGATAATAGGTGATTCCGGTTAAAGGTGAGAGCCTCTGATCTATAATTGAGTTGAACCGACTCTCCATCGAGTCCGGCATCAAACGATACTGAAATAACAGGGCCTCGGAATACTCTGATAAAATCTCAGGAGCCACCAGAAATGATTCGCCGATTATCAGGCTGTTAATCAAAGCATCATTGAGATAAAACCCGCGCGGATATTTTTGCATTAATTTGCGAAATTTTAATTCCGCGTCCTCAAAATTTTTGCCAAGAAAATCTATCATCGCCAGATTATATTCCAGATACTCAATATGTTCTTCGGGTAGTTGATCACTTGTAAGGCCGGCAAAAGAGGATGCCGCTTTCTCCAGATCACCCTCAACCAATAGCAGTTTTGCTTTCTCCAGATTGGCCATATAAACTATCCGACCGTATGGACAGCCGGCCGAAATTGAATCGTAGATTATCCGGGAGCTGTCATAATCTATTAAATCGTATCTGTAGATATTGCCGATTTCATACAGGGCGTTAAAGCGGTCCCGTCTGTTTTGGGAACTGTCGACAATTAAATTATAGGTTTCAATCGCCTGATACGGTTGCCCCAATCCTCGTAAGGCCTCGGCCCGATATAATCGGTAATTCATCAGGATATTGCTTTCCGGATACATTCGCTCGAAATATTCGGATGTTTGCAGTACCTGATCGTACAGTTTTCGTTCCCGGCAGTTTCTCAAATATCCCAAAAGCTCTCGGCCTTCTTTATTTAATACTGAGTCTATCCGCACGACCGTCTCAAAGGCTTCGGAAAATTTCCCCTGTTTTATATATGCTTCCGACAGGTATCTTAATGCATAAACATTATTGGGAAGCGAATCAAGAATATCGCCGAAAGCGCGAATCGCTTCATCAGGTGCCAGGGGATACCTGATCAGGGCCGCTGTCTTTTTCTCGGCCTCAGCGGCAGTGGCCGAGTCAGTCTCGGTGGCCCTGAAATACTCCATCACGGCTTCATAATATGACTGTTTGGTTTCATACAGAGTGGCCAGATGCAAAATAAATAAATTTCTGTCATTGAATTCTTCTCTGGCCCGCAATATCAATTCAGTGCCTTTTTCCGTGTATCCGTCCCTAATCAGAACCTGAATGATGGCCAGATAAACATCTCTATCACCGGGAAACCGATCCAGTATATTATTTACCTGTTCGGTCACCGATGAATCGAACCCGGTTTTTTGATATATTTCCAGAAGCTGAAATTGATACAGATAATCATTTTCGTTTTTCTCAAGTTGTCTTTGAAGCAGCATCTCAGCCTTTGAATATGCTTTCAGCTCTGTATAGCAGAGCAAAAGCAGGCTGATAACATTCCTGTCGTCCGGCTGAAGTTCATACAATCCCTCCAGCATATTGGCGGCGGAAATATATGCACCCTGTGCTAAAAGTTGGTGAATTAATTTAAAATCATTGGAGTTCGATGCATTATTATCTCCAAAATCGAGTTGCTTTTGCGGTGATATTATATTCTGTGCAAATGCCGGTTGTACAAAAAGCAGGCCAAGTGATAAAAATAAAATGACTTTAATTTGTTTCATCGGATGATTCACGCAGTCTGAAATCGGAGTTTTCCAATAATGCTTTAAAATAGGCTTTTATATGGTTTTCGTACACTTCGGGGTATTTTTCTTCAAGGAACTGACGCAGCCTGTTTTCTATGTCAAGTCCGCCGCGCAAATGGTTTCCCGAAAGAGCCGCCGGTGAATTTCTAATAATTTCCTCACCGATTCGAGCTCGCCGCTGGTCTGTAAAATCTTTCCGTTGCATGGTGCGGGTGGCATCGAGCATACGGGAATAGATTTTTAATTGCCGATCCAACAAATCCTGCCCAACCTCGCCGTCGGCCAGAGCATCGGCCACCTTTTGCATATCTTCGCGGATGGCATCCAACCGCCCAAGAATTTCTTTGCTTTGCCCGAACTCATTTTGAAGCTGCCCCAGCGACTTGCCAATAGCATTCTGTTCCGCTGCGAGACGCCGCATGGTATCAGTGTCAGAGAGACTCGGATTACTGCCCGGATTCTGGCATTGTGATTGCGTTTGCATGTTCAACTGTTGCTGTTGCTCAGCCAGAGAACCCATCTTTAGTGACGGCTTATTGCATGAACCACCTTTATTGCAGTTATTCTGCGATTCAAGCGCTTCCAACATCGAAACGGCGGATCGGTTAAGATTATACAGGGCCTCCCTTTGATAGTTAACACCTTCCTGACGACGCCGATTGCTGAACTGATCTATAGCCAGATCTATATTCCCGATAGCCTGATTAATCAGACTGTTCAATCCGGCCGCGACAAATGGAGATTCCTTGCCAAGTTCCGATATCCGTCCGGCCAGGCCGCCGACCGATTCTTTTAAAACCTGTTGCTGGGCCGCCATATCCCGCAAGACTTCAGATTCGCCGGTTATGACAGAGGCATTATTTATTATTTCTTCCTGACCATTGCATAAATAGTCCAAATCATTAATCGCCGCCCGAATTTTTTTGGCGGCATCGCTTCCGCTGCGACTACACATCTTTTTCTGACCTTGTTTCATCTGGTCAGCCATTTTCAAAAGTTTTGAATATGCCTGCTCGCCTTCCTGTTTGGCCTGCTGTTTGGCCATCCGCTGAAGTTCCTGGTCCATTCGCTCCATATTTTTATCTGCATCACTTTTGGCAACCGCTTCCAGAAATTTCTCGGTATCCTCCGGCTTGGCGAAACTGGTTTCTTTAAGCATTTCCTCTAATTTTGCCGCATCTTTTTTTAGATTATCAAAACCTTTTTTTATTTTTCTCTCCTCGGACGAAAGCGAGGGTAGCTTTTCTTTAGACGATTTTTCCGTTTTCTGGTTTACCTGTTCCTGTTTGTCGGCCAGATTTTTAGCCATTGCGGCCATACTGTTTATTTTCTGTTCAATCTCCATTCTCCGCAACAAAGCGATAGTCCGGTCGAGCCTCTCCATAAGCTCTTCCTGCGAGAGCTGAAAATCTTTTAAGGCTTCCTCCAGCTTTTTCTGATCCATCTGCTTAAGAGCTTCCAGCAGTTTCAGCCGAGCCTCTTTCATCTCAGGTGTGGCAATTTTATCAAACAGTTTTTGAATTTCACTTAATTTTTCCAGAAGCTCCCGATTGCCAAGACTGTTTTCCTGCATCCTGTCAATCATCTCATCAAGATTTTTAGCCGTCTCTTTTATCTGCTCGGTAATTTTTTCTTCCTGTGTGGCTATTTCCTGAAGTTCCTTCTGATGCTGCCACGATAGCTTCTGATTTTGCCGGATCCGATCCTCCTCCATTTTACGGACAATATTTTTTAGCCGCTCCGAAAGATCTTTGTGAGCCTTAAAATACTGCTCGGCCTTACTTATATTCTGACTCTGCTCCTGTTCGGTTTGGGCAATAATTTCCTCCAACGATGGTAGCCGGGCGATATATTCACGCGACGATGATACTTTCGGTCCGCTGATACGGTCATTGTCGGCCAGTTCAAAATGGTAAATAATATAATCGGACGGCATCATCCGCAGCGGTTCCACATCCCAGTTGAACTTTATTTCACCTTCGGTTTTGATGCTATCCGAAAAATGAAGCACCGCCACTGTCTCATCTCCCTTATTCCCGTTTGAAACCAGATTGTATTTCAATTGAAGCGAGGAAAACCCGTAATCATCAGAAATACGAAGGATAACCGGAATAATCATCTCCTCATTCAGATTGATATCAACGCCGGGACGAATAACATCGAGAACCGGGTATTCGTCAGGTATCGCGGTGATATAATATTCAATAGGATCGGGATTGACCTCACCTTGCTCATCAACCAGATGAATATAATAATTTCGATCTTTATCAATTCGAAACGACAAATCTCCGGCTTGTCCGGTTAATTCAAATTGAGACCGGGAAGAATCGTCAAAAACCATTTCGGCTAATGTCACCGGAACGTTGGTTTCTATTTTCATAGTTGCCCGCGTCCCAATGACGGCCGAAATGGAGCCGTCATTTTCATCAATTACCGCCGGTTCAAGATCAGTGTATTCGGGATAAAACATAGATATCCTGATACCGGTCACCCGCGGTCGATCAACAACATCGATATGTGCCACCGGTGATGTAATTCTGCCGGAACGGACAAAATAATCGAGCGAGCGCCGAACCTGTTTCAGGGTAGTGTAAAACAATAATGAATCGCCGGATGAACCACTCGCAACAGTTTTATCTTCAAGGTTAATATCAGTTTTTTGCCAGTTGCCGCCGCTGAATCTGTAATATATTGATGCCTCATCGGGAAACTGAGCACCTGTTAAAATTGCGCCCAGATCAACATTACGGTATTTAATAGCGATATTGTCTCCGGGATAGTTAATAAGCCGGTAACCGATAGGCGGGGCGATCAGTTTGGTCGGATTAGACCAGACTTCATAGGAATGTGTGAAAAATCCGGGGAATACCAATAGCAGTAAAATTCCAAAAAGACCGGATATTGCCAATGTTTTTAGATTTTTCCAGATCGGATTGATCAATACCGCAATCCCAAAATCCAGATTAACACTTTCCCGCTCAGCCTGCACAAGGGTTGCCTCCACCAGAGGAGCCGAATACTCTTTAATGTTTTGCCTGTTTTCGTCCGTAAACTGTAAGGCGGCGATAAGGCGGCCCTTTAATTTGGGATACTTTTTTTCGAGTCTTAGCGCAATAATTTCATCTGAGTTTGAAAACAAGCGTGAAAAACATAATCGCCAGAAAAAATATATCGAAAAAAAAGCAGATGGAATCAAAAGGGTAATCTTTGTCCAGACCGGAAGTATAACAATCGCCGCCGTCAGAGATAACAAAATTGCCGTCGAAATCAGAACGGTTGTAATGCCCAGCAATCCGGCAAAAAACAGTATCATTCGCTCCCGATACAAAACAGTTCTGATACGCCGTTTCAAATTCAGTATTTTTTCATTTATTTCCATAACTCAAGTCACACGTTCTTAGTTAGTCAGTGCATAAACAAGAATATTCATTCCCATTTTTAAGGCGGCCTCCCGTTTTTCCGGCGGGTCGTTGTGGACCGCCTGATCCTCCCAGCCATCGCCGATATCAGATTCATACAGATAGTACAACACCACCCGACCGTCAATTATAATCGCATATCCCTGCGGCGGTTTGTTGTCATGTTCATGAATTTTTGGGGGGCCATTTGGAAAATCATAGTAACTATGATAAATATCATGATCATACGGAAGTTCTACCAGGTCCCGTTCGGGAAACAGCGCCGATATCTCCTTACGCAGATTTTTATCCATACCGTAAGAATCGTTAATAAAAAGAAAACCGCCGTTGTCCAGATAACTGCGCAACCGTTCCTGTTCATCGGAGGTAAATTTTATAATACCATGACCGGTGGCAAATAGGAATGGGAACCGAAAAAGATTATTTTCATTTATCTGCACCGTTTTTTCCAGCGTATCAACCGGGAAATTGCTCTTGTCGCGAACAAATTTTAAAAAATTGGGAATTGCCGAACCGCCCCAGTACCAATCGCCACCGCCGCCATAATGCAAACGGGCAACTGATATTGCCGAAGGATCAACGGGAGCATCATTTTGTAAGCGATTGGGAGCATTTTCCAATATAGCGTTTAAATCAATGGTCTGCGCAGATGTTATCGAACAAATCGAAACCACCAACAAGCCGGCAAATATGCAGAATTTCAACATAATCAAAACCTTATAATATATACTACAAAACGGCCGTTTCCGCCGAATAATTAATTTTATTTCTCTCCGGCTCAAACATTAGGAAGCCAAAAAAACAGGTACAAAAAAGACCCCTCGGCCCCGATGGGGCCAAGAGGTGGGAGGGATTTATGTCTAAGGTCACTTTAATATAATATTCGATAATATCTTGTCAAGCAAAAATAAGCATTTTTTTCTTTTTCTTGTCCTTCCCTTTGCAGCCTAAAACGAGAAGCGAACACCAAATTGATTAATCGGCTCTGGTTCAAAAGTCGAATGAATACGCTGATAGTTTAACGAAAAACTTTTTATAATCGGTTTAACAAGTGACAATTCAACATAATGATCATTGTCGTACATTGACATATCCCAGTTAAAATCGGCCGTAAATTCAAATGTAAATTCGGTCCATAGTCTAAAACCATTGATGGCAACGACTTGCATTGTTAATCCGCGGTCAACACCGGTATCATCGACATTTTTTAAAAACGAAACTTCATTGGTAATCGGGTAAAGTCCAAACAGTTCACCATCCACCGATGGCAGTCCATAGGCTGAAAACGAAAATAAAATAAGGGCCATAAAAATCAGGATAAAACAAACAGAAAACTTCATCAAATTACTCCTTTGGCTAATTTTTAAAATTCAGATTAACAAAAAATATCTTTAATTACAAGCAATTAGCGAATATTTTGAATTTGAAAAAGATCGATTTTTGGAATAACAGTTGAAAAATCAACCAAATCAGCTATATTAATCGATATGCTGGATCAATTAAAAAGTCGGCTTAAGCTATTTGGTGAATTTTTGGTTTTTCTGAAAACATCAAAACGGTGGTGGCTCACACCCATTCTACTATTTCTGATTTTGTTGTCGCTTCTGATTATTTTCACCGAATCATCGGCATTGGCTCCCTTTATTTATACCCTTTTTTAATTTATATTATGCCCGATGCAGTAAATATTTCCGGTGTTAAACAAGGCAAAAAGAGTATAAGGGCGCTTCTTCTGGTTTTATCTATTCCGGTCTTTATCACTTTTTTTGAGATTTTTTTTGCGATTTTTCCGATAAATACTTTTTTTGAAAACCGCTTTTTTATCCTGAATCGGGCTTTGGATTATCCCGAGGTATTCAAACGGGATGAGAATCTCTTCTGGCGGCTTCGGCCATCACAGATTATCAAATCACGTTTTTTTGAGAATGGCGAATTTGAAGTAAATTCTTTTGGTTTACGGGGTGAAGAAATCCCGCTCCCGTCGGAAAAAATAAGAATAGTCGGACTCGGCAATTCCTGTACTTTCGGGTGGAGAACATCTGAAGATAAAATATATCTTAGATTGCTTGAAAAATTGATTAATGCCGATTCCGCCTTGCCAAAAGTCGAGGTTATAAACGCCGGGATTCCCGGATACAGCTCGTTTCAGGGACAGGAGTTTTACTCTGCCGATATCTCCAGGCTCGAGCCTGACATTGTTTTAATGATGTTTGGATGGAACGACCAGTGGGCGGCGGCCGATAATATTCCTGACAAAGATCAAGACTTTCCGCCGCAATTTATTCTGGATATTCAGGATTTTGTTACACGGCTGAAAATATATCGTCTGATGCGTAAAATAATTTTATCGGCGACCGAAAAATCGCTTGATAAAGCGCTAAATAAGGAACAACCGGCCTATCGGGTCAGCTTTGATGATTTTTATAAGAACCTGAATAAAATAATCAAGGAGGTTCGGAACGGTGGTGGTCAGACGATAATTCTTACATTGCCAATACCGTCGCTGGAAAATTATTATTCTCCCGGAAGTAAATCAAATATGCATATTTTTCATAATCTGTATAATAACCAGTCTAGATTGCTTGCCTCCAAAACTGAAACAATCCTGATTGACGCTTCGGCCGAATTTGACAATTATAATAATCTCTTCGACGATGCCAAAATCGACCCGATTCATTTTAATTCCGAAGGTCATCGAATTCTGGCCGGATTTATTTATTCATATTTTAAAAATAACCCCAGCCTGCTATCAAAAAAGTAACTGTTTTTTTGTGATTAACTGAATTTATCCGGTAATAATCAGTATATCTTTTTGATACTTGCAAAAAATTCTGTAAGGATGAAACCTATTTGGAGTCTTTACGTATAGAATATTGATTCAACTAAAGTTGTGACCAGGAGGATGGAGGGTTAGCATGAAAAAGGTCATTTTTATGGGGGCGCTGATTCTGGTATTTATATTAGGTTGTTCAAAACCAGGTGGAAATCCGGTAAGCTCAGATGAAGTCTGGTGGGGATCTCCTGATCCGGAGACAACCTGGATCAATTTGCCAGATTGTTGCAGTTATCGGGTCCCGATTACAAAGGAGTCGGCTGATTCTGTCTGTCAGGAAAGGGGTTATTTAAGTTCGAGCGGTTATGAACCGGAAAATTGTTACGTAGGCGGCGAAAAGCACGTTGTCCTTTCCAGAGTAGGCTGCACCGTTGATTAGACCAATTTAATAATTTACAAATCGGGTTTTATATTGAGAGAAGTTATAAAATCCGATTTGTTATTTTTATAGCGCTTTATTTCATTTATTAATTTATTACATAAAATAAACCGGAGTTTTTTTTGAAACTCCGGTTTATTTATGCTATTGATATATTTTATTGGCCAGCAGTAGTCGTATCCTCAGTTTTTTCGGTATCTTCGGCTTTAACCGGTGCTTTTTCCTCATCCGGAGCCATACCTTTGGTAGTTGGAGCAGTTTCTTTTTCGGCCGGAGCCTTTTCTTTAACCACCGTTTTGGCCGCACCATCGCCTACTTTAAATGGTATCGCCTTGAGAACATTACCTTCGGCGTCAATTACTTTGACAACCCAATCGCCGGCCCATTCCGGAGGAATAGTCTTATAGCTGTAGGTTCTCCATGATGAGCTCCGAACCGGCAATTCGATAGTGGCCATTTCGTCACCGCGATAATACCAGACATGCTTGATGAAGGTTTCTTCGGCGCAACCGAGCACCTTGCTCCAGAGGCAAACCTGCCCGATATCGGCCGGGAATTGATCGGCCATTCCAACCGGCATTCGCTCTTCGATACCGGCGCATAATTCTGTCTCGACCGTTATCGCCTCAGTCGCCTCTTCCTGGGCCAGAATCAGTAACGGACAAATAAAAGCAATGACAAAGCCTGCCAACAAACTTTTCCTTAACATTTTTTTATCCTTTCCCCGGATTTATTCTTCTACTTTGGCTTTTCTGTGCAAAATAAAGATTTTTGGAATTATAAAAACAAGCTTTAAATTAACCCGATTTCCAAAAATTAATTGGAAAATTTCTCAAGGATTTTTATCAAATACTTAACATCCGATTCATTATTAAACAGGTGAACGGCAACTCTGATAGAACCTTCACGAAACGAACAGTAAATCCCGTTCTGTCGAAGTTTCTCATACAACAGTTTTGTTTTATCACATGAAAAAGCAAGAATCGATGAACGATGAATCTTTTTCAGGCTGGATTTTATTTCATAAGTATGGCTTGATTTCAAAAACGAAATCAGAATATCGAGAAGTTTATGATTATGTCTCCGGATATTTTTGACACCCAGGGAAGTTATCAATTCAAGCGACGCCGCCAGCGCATGTACCTGGGCATACGGATAGGTACCAAATTCAAATTTTCGCGCCGAATCAAAATATGGCAGGTCATAATAAAACAGATTGGTGAAATCAAGGTTCCAGTCAACCGCCAGCCAGCTTGAAAGAGGCCGTCTCAATATATCCTGCAATTCTTTCCTTACATAAAATATTCCGCTTCCCAACTGACCGAGGAGCCATTTCTGGGCCCCGGAGGAAAATATATCGATATGCCATTTTTTAACATCAATTGGTTCAACCCCGCATCCCTGAATACCATCAATCACAAAATAAATATTGTTTTCTCGGCAGATCTCGCCGATAGTTTTCAGATCATTCTTAAATCCGTTAAAAAACTGCACCATCGAAAGTGACAGGACCCGGCTCTTTTTGGTTATTGCTTTTTCGAAACCGTTTATATCAAAAAATCGATTGACTGATTTGACAAATTTTATCTTTACACCCCTTTCTTTCAGGGCCAGCCATGGATAAACATTAGACGGAAACTCGATATCAGACAGAAGAACTTCATCCCCTTTTTTCAAAGGAAGCCCCTGCGCCGCCAGATTAAGGCCGTAGCCGGTATTCCAGCCAAAACCGACCTCACCCGATCGGGCGCCGCTTATTTTCGCGCCCAGCCTGCGGATTTTTTTTAGATCGTCGAAGGCGAGGCCATCGTCATCCTTATCAAGATATTGACAAAGTTTGAAATATCTATCCAGTGCCTGTTTAACTGGTTTGCAAAGTGGTCCGGTCGAAGCTGAATTAAAATATACTATTCCTGCCCTTTTGGCAGTGAGAGGGAACAGTTTTCGCACTGCCTGAAATTTCTTGGTCGTTGCAGAATTCATAATAATTATTTATCACCTGTTATAATGAATAAAGATAGCCGATAATAGCCATCGAGCCCATTACCTTAAAAAATAATCCAACCAGCAGATAAAGAAAATAAACAGCTGGGATTTTAATTCGAAACACTATTATTGTAGCAACCGGGACAATACCGAGCAAGAATAGATATAATCCGACCGACACCCCCCCGCGAACACCTGAAAACGGCAGAACCGTATAAAACCATCCGTAGATAATGGACGGCAATAGTATAAAAAAGATAAATTCAATAATAAAATTTGACACAAACCAGGCCGGATTTTTTTCCTCAATCAGGTCTTTGGGGAAACCCTGCATGGTGGGTACAATCTTTTCGAGCTTGTTCCAGATAAAATTCATAATAATCAGATAAACAGCGCCGAGCGCAATACAGTAGCCCAAAAGTTTAAAGCTTATAATCATAACCATCCCTCTTTAAAATACCATGCGGCCGTTTGGGTTGCACCTTCCTGAAAAGATATTTCCGATTCAAAGCCAAGCTCATTTTTGGCTTTTT
>CBFCZE010000073.1:0-13764 GCA_965602655.1 uncultured bacterium | reverse complement strand
TATCCGGATCCGGTCTTATTGTCAGGCTGTTAACAGCTACATTGTCTTTTTCCTGCGGATAGAAAAACAGGACGTCGATAAGATTTAAGCCCCAAATACCAAGCATACTGCCGATCGCAATTATTCTTCTATCTTCAGCGTCGTAAGCCTCCTGTTTCGCCGCAACAAGCGGGGAGTAAAGGGATTTTTTTTCAGCTTCGGTTTTGGCGCTATTATATCTGGAATTAATCCGATTATAATAATCAAGTTTCTCATTAAAATTATCATCCGTTATAAAATAATAACCAGCCGCTGCGGCTGTCAATATAGTAAAGAGTATACCCTTACCTGTACGGCCGCTATACATCTGTCCCCATCCGGGAATAATCAGGGATCGCAAAGCCGCCTTAAATCTGGTTTTTGGTTGAAGACTAAATGTCAATTCCATTGGTCTGTCAGGATGCAAAAACAATGTCCGCCGGTAAGTTTCATAGCCATCTTCCTTAACAATTAGTTTATATTTTCCCTGTAATTCACCGGGAAAACCGATTGGCGTCAGACCATTAATGGTCATATTTCCATCAAGGACCACCTTGGCTCCCGGTGGATTGGTATTAACTATCAAGCCCGAAGTTATATCCTGCCCCATCAGATTTACCGGCAATAAAATTAGCAATATAAAAAACAAAGGATTCTTCATAAACATCTATACCGTTCAATTGGTTATCTTCATTACTTAATCGGGAATAATATTGAATTTTGAACATAATATCAAGGAATAAAAAAGCCGTATTCCAGATTTCGGAATACGGCGAGATTTTTGGGATAAATTTAGCAGGCGCCTTTTCCGGTAATGACCACCAAAACCGTTTTCATTAGGATTTTTAAGTCTGACCAGACATTCCAATTGCGGATATATTCAACATCGTTTTTGACCTTATCAATAACCGATTCCAATGAGGTGTCATACCCGGTTGTTACCTGTGCCTGGCCGGTTATGCCCGGTTTTACATTTAGTCGTTCAGCATAATCGGGAACCTTGGCCAATAAATCTTTAACAAATTTGGGACGTTCCGGGCGCGGTCCTACCACCGACATCTCACCCCTCAAAACATTTATCATCTGAGGAATCTCGTCAATTCGAGTTTTTCTTAAAAACTTGCCCAACGGGGTAATTCGAGCATCATTTTTAGTTGCCCAAACCGGGCCGCTTTTCGCTTCGGCGTTATTTACCATCGTGCGAAACTTTATGACCTTAAAGGGACGACCATAATTGTTTTCCCGGCGTCGATCACGAAATCTGCGCTCTTTGTTCATGGAAGATGAATATACCCTATTTTCACTCCGACGTCGATTTACCCCAATTCGGGATTGCGTATAGAATATTGGACCGGGGCTGGTAATTTTAACCAGAATCGCTACCAATATCAAAAGCGGCGCTGCCAGAATAAGACCGATTGCAGCAAGTGATATATCAAGTGATTTTTTAATGACTGAATGAAACAGATTTTTTAGAGATGTAACCAGAGATATTGAGCTCACAGGCTTTAGAACTGCGTAGACTGAAAGCGCAACAACGAACAGGACTCCAAGAAAATATTCGCCAAAATAAAACTTAAGAAGAGAACTGATTGAATCCCTGGTCTCTATAATTGTCCCGGGGAGCCATTCCAGACCAATCGCAGAGCCAAACGTGTAAGGTTTACTCGTAAGAGCATATGATGAGTTAAGTTTTGAGTCTGTTCTGTTGTTCGGCGATAGCATTAAAATATCTATTTCTTATTTATCGGTTAAAAGCATTCAAATACACCTTGCCATTGACTGGTAAAATATTGAGCAAATTGACTGCCAATAAATCATTTTATCATAAACATAACTCGGGCCAAAAAACAGCCTTGTCCGATCTTGTAATCCATTGAAATAAGGATAGTTACAAAACCATAAAAATTGCTCGGGCGTTTTATATCTTGGACGCTTTAAATGAATTGGGCTTAAATCAATAAAACTGAATGGGTACTCATAATTAATGCAATCTTTTGCGTATATCTTACAAAACCAGTTGCAAAAAAAAAGAGATAAAAATCAAACAAAATCAAATCAATTTAATAAAATTTCTTCAAAACTCTGCCAAAAATAATACAATGGATTGGTATTCTTATATATTCGAATGATTTACAGCCCATTCTTAATCCTATTTGAAATTCGACAGGTATATTATATTGATTTTTAACGAGTTACAAAATAAATGCGATCCTTAAATTATTCTGGAAAAATGGCGTCATCAATTATTGACCTGAATATGCTTTCTAAGATATTTATATAGCGGACCCAGGGTATTAAAGTTTTTTAGTATTTCCGATTTCAGTTTTGTAGAAAATAAAGTGCCATCAATCTTTTTGGTGCAGACCAGATAAAAACTTTTGCGCTGATACCAATCTTGAATTATTTCCGGGTGTTCGCTTTTTATCGGTCGTTTGTATGTATCACCTTTAAGCTCAATGGCCGATTGCTTGTTGTAAAACGAGACTGCTCTAACGAATTCCTTCGGATTATTATCAATAGAATGCCTGAAAATATCCATAGTGTTTCTTGAGGCAGAATAGTATCCCAGACCGTACCTGTATGAATCTGTCATTAGCTCAAAAAAATAGGCCGGCGCATCTTTCCAATCTTTTAACGGCCTCTTAAAAGTCAGCCACATCGCTTTTTTGAAAAGCGATTTGTCTTTGGAAAATCTGGTATCCCTGAAGATTTTTGATATCGTTTTATTTATCTGAGGCCGGACTTCAAAGCCGGGATCAATTTTCAACATATCTTTGCCCAATTCGGCCACCAGCATTCGAAACGGTTCCAACAAGTATTTTTCATAATTATCCCTGTTTTTTTCAAACCATTCTTTGCTGTTTTTTTTATTTACAATGGTAAGAAACGTTAGAGATTCTTTTGAAAATCCGGTAAACCGTTTTTTTGATGATTTGGTCATTCAGGTATCGAGGTTCAATAGAGAAAATAGTATATCTCTATATCGAGCCAGGAGAATACATTATGATAATTACAGTTTTAATTTATCCGAGATATCATTAATAAAAGGTATTCTGTACATTTTCCCCTGTAAGCCAAAAATGATACCGGCTACCGACGCGCCCAGGGCAACTATCAATACCGTTTTCCAAATTAATGATGACAATCCTGGAATAAGAAATAGGACGGCCAATAACTCAATCAGAAACAAAACCAAACCCTGCCTGCTATGAAACCGAGCCTGCTCATTATCCCTCATCTGAATTAGCGGGATCAGGCATAAAAATGGGATGTACGATAAAATAGCCGCTATAACTCCGCGATCATGATCCAATCCTGAAAATTTGGATGAACCTTCATCCGAGTCATCCAACCGGGGAATATCATGATCGTTTTTATTTTTATTTTCATCACCAAAAAATGAATTCATTATCTCAACTCCATTGCTAAATCTGCCAAAATATTTCCTTTTCACATTCGGGAATATCCACCGTAATCCATCCGTCGGCCGGCCATCTTTCTAAAGGTTTGTCGTCGTCGGATATTGTCACCGAAAATTCAATTTTACCAAATCCTTCAGGCAATAACGATTTTCGATCAATCCCGATTTCAATAATCTGATCAAATGTATATTCAAAATCCCCGGAAACTTCCCTATTTTTTATTCCGGGATAAAACTCCTTGCTGCAAAGGTCCTTAAAATTAATATTAATTCGAATTTTTCTTAAATCAACTAAATTAAAATTTTTTTCAAAGTCAAGACGAATGTAAAAGCGTTCATGGTCAAAAGCAAAAAATAATTGGTATAATACCGGATTGATTTTATGCATGGTTTTGTTAAAGCGCGAACAATTAAGGCCTCCGGCTCCACTCCATTCATAGTAATGGGTTAAACGGCCATCCAGATCAGGAGTAACCAGAGATTCCGGGCTAATCATTAACGTGTCGGCTTTATCTTTATGAATCGGCTGATCCAGCCGGATTGGAGGCTTTTGATTCAAAAGATTATATATATAACCAAGGTGTTTTCGGAAAAGCAGATCAAATTCAAAGCTGTATTCACTGACATGATCATCACCATACCACCAGTACCAATCCGACCCTTGAGCAATATAAATCTGGCGCCAGGCTTTTTCTAATATTGCTGAATCTGTTTCTGGCTTCTTTCTTTGAAAGTCAGTTAACATCTTTCTGGCGTTGAATAACAGATCCCAGGCAATATTATCCTCCTGATGGCCAATCCAGATTTTAAAATTATGATTAATCCAGGAACCGGCATAAAGACTCGATAGGCTTGTTGGCTCGATTTGTTCAGCAGCCTCGGAAAATGTAATCATTTCAATTTCATTATCTTCGGAAAGAGCCTGATAAAAACATCGAAGGAAATCGGTGCCGTCGTTTTTATAATATTCCCAGGCATTTTCCCCATCGAGAATAATAGGAACAACTATGTTATCAAGATTATTTTTTAAGAATTCGCCTAATTCTTTAAGGTTTAAAATAAAATCGTCAACCGCCCGATTATGATCCCAGCTTGAATAAACAAAACCGATCCGGTCGGAAAGCCCCTGATCTCTGAAAAATATAGATGTTTGCGGTGCTCCTTCATATACATAAGCTTTATGCGGAGTAAATTTTTTCGGATTCAAGCCGGACTTAATCAACGAATAGTTTAATATTTCCTGATCGGTTGCAATCCATTTAATATTATTTTCGGAGAACAGCTTTAGAGTCTCTTCGGAAACCGAACCTTCGGACGGCCAAATTCCGTCAGGTTTTCTGCCAAATAACTTATGGAATCTATTTATCGCTTCGGTTATGTGCCATTTTGCATCGGCCCAAGAAGAAAACTGATTCCGCGGCAATTCCATATCGGGGATAGCTTCCCGAGCCGATTCGGTATCTATTAGCAATGGAAGAATCGGATGATAATATGGCGAAAAAGAAATTTCAATCTGCCCGCTTTTATAAAGCTCCTGATATTCCGGGATAATTCTTCGCAGCAAATCTATCTGAAAATTAAGCAGGTTCTTTTTTTCGTCTTCGTTAAAGTCTTTTCCTTTTGCGAAAAGTTCGGCTACCGGTTCCTCATTACGGAAAACAGGATCAATCCAGACCAAATTTGACCATACTTGCAAATCACGCCACTCTGACGATGAAAATGTCTTTATGGCTAAGTTCAAATCGGCTTTACAGTTTTCTCGTTTATTGTAGAGTTGTCGGTAGCGCGGATACGGTTTGATCATATATGGATAGTACGCGGAAAAAAAATTATTTAAAATCTCCCGCTTTTGATCAAAATTCAAATCTCTGGCGGGAATTAGCGATAAATCTTGAAAATTATCGGTGTAACCCTGACAGTACAATTCAATTTGATCCAGAAGCGAAGGTACCAAATTAAAAGTCACCCTGGTATTTTTTTGACGGGTTGCCGCCAGAGGCATATCAAGATAATCCTTTAGGCCGTGTAATCTGACCCAGGGCATTTGAAATTTTTGCGTTTCGGGGTTAAAATAATACGGCTGATGCATATGCCAGAGAAGTGCAACTTTTAGTTTTTTTTTCTCCAACATGGCGGAAAAAATATCCCAGCCTATTCTATCTTAAGCCGCATGGCCAATTGCGTGGCAACTCGCTGCTGATTGGTTCCGGCGTAATCTCCATTTAGTTTATCCAGAGTCTGTTGAACTTCTGCTGCCATCCCGGCATTTATGTAATTGCGAACAGCACCAAGCAGATAATCCGGTTCGCCGGCCAGACCAGGATACAAATGAGTGGCCTCCAAATACTTTTCAGCCGCCGTTTGAAATTCCTGTTTGACCTCATAGCAAGCCGCAATTCCGGCCACCGCTGAAGATGTGGTTATCTCATCAATATGATATTTGTCGATATAGTTTTGATAATTAATTATAGCCTCATCATAATTTTTGCTTTCAAAATATGAATTAGCGGCATAAAAAACCGCCGAAGCCGCTACCGGACCTGAATAATCATCGGCGATTCTATTAAAATCCAGAATTGCCACCTGATAATTTTGCTGGCGATATTTGCCAATGGCTTCGGCAAAACGATCGGCCGCTTCTTCTGCCTGTCCCGATTTCATATTTGAATAGTATGCGGCCCCTGCCGAAATCACAATAATTGCAGCGACTGCGATTGTAACGATCTGCCAGTTCTCCAGAATCCAATCTCTTGATTGGAGCATGAAGTTGGTAAATTTATCTTCCTTCATCTGCTGCTTGGTAAGTTTTATTTTAGTTCCCATAAGCTTCTTTCAGTAACATTTTCATTCTAGTTTTTATAACGACCAATATCAGATATTTCTTGGTCAGTCATTTAAAAAAATGGGCCAAAAACAGGTCTCGACCCATAGAAATAATATAATAAAACTAAAAATAACCTACAAAGCCAAAATTAAAATGATAGTTTTGCCATCTATTTTTGGATCTTAGATTATCCGCTCCCTGATAAAAATTCTGTCTATAGGTGGTATAAGTTACGGCAAAATCTAACAGTATTTGCGTCCAGTGAATTCCGGTTCCAGCAGATACACTATATCCGGTAATCTTATCCGTGTCATATCTAAAACCATAACTAACTCTTCGGTTGTCTTCGATAATAGTATGTCCGTCAGATTCCTGGGTTCCTGTTGCAGATTTTTCACCCTCATAAGTAATCGTATAGTCGGCAATATTCCCACTCGGAAACGTCTCGGTTCGAAAACCAAGTCTGAACGGAATTTCGCCATAATTTGTGTTTAATAAATATTCTGTGCCAAATCTGAATTGAATAGTATTACTCCAGTTGGGAACCAAATCAACTGCGGAATAATATTCATCTCTATCACCAGTTGATGTTAGTAATAAGCTGTCAAGATTCTCAACCTTTTTGCCCTCAAAACCGCGATATTCCATATCTGTCGATACCAGCCAATTATCAGAGATATTATAGGCCAAACCGAATCCAAGCATAATAGGCATTTCGATTCTGGAGGTCATATTATCAACATAAACTGTATCACCATCAAACGTCCCGCCAACGCTAATCGGTATGCCATTTATCGTAGGTTCCATATATAAGGTCGAATCGGAGGTCGCATTTAATACAAAGGGAGTTCTCAGCATTAGACCGGATCGGAGTTTATCCGAGCTAAATAAAAGTCCCAGCGTTAAATTAAATCCAGTATAAGATGTAGAATCAATAGTAAGAAAATTAGCAATCCCATGGGCATCGCCACCCGCATAAAGAGCTGTATCAATAATTGCCACTCTAGTTTCATTGGTTACCACACTTCCGGTGTATACGTTGATTGAAGCTCCAAAAGAAAACTGTTTGTAGAAGCGGGTTCCCACAGCGAGATTTATGCTATTAATACCGCCCTTTCGCTGCATGAAAGCATTGGGGTCATAATCATCTAACGGATCATCGGGATTGAAATCGCTCCAATCATACAATTTCTCGCGAAATTCAAAGTGAGTGTCAAAATTCCGAACATAGGAGAAATTAAGTACGACATGGTGATTTTTAATTCTAAAAGATGATATAATATTCCAATCATTAATGGCGCCGACAGTGCCGGAATGATCGAATTTCAGAGTCCGACTGGGTGTAGCAAAATATTTATTATAACCCCGCGGGGCAAGCGAACTATAACTGAAACCCATCAAAGTTTTTTCATGAACATACAGACCGGCCGGATTCCAGCCGCCGGCGGCACCATCGTCGGAAAGTGCAATGTATGCTTGACCCATGCCTTCAGATCGAGCCCCACCGCCATAATAACTAAAGCCCAGTCCCTGCTGTTGACAATAGGCTGTCGTTGTGAGGATTAAAACAAACATGATGGCAGTTTTGAACAACGACAATTTCATAATATCTTATCCTCCAAAAACATTTAATATTTCCTTATCCTGCAAGACGTTTCAAGTCCCAAAATATCAGATGAAAAATATAATATTTATGACATTCGCTGTCAAATTATTTCTTGATTATTATCATTAAATAACTATCACATTGTCACATAGTCAGTTAGATAAAAATGTCTCTGCAACAAAAGCAGAATAAAAATAAAAATCTGATGGCTTCAAACTAAAGCCATCAGATCGGTAAAACTGTCGGGATTTACTTAGCATACCCCAACAATAATTTGCGGAGGTAGTGACTAAGTATCAGTCACCTCACATAAATTTGTTTTCAAATCTGACCACCTCCTTTCCTGTGTATTGATAATATCGGCAGAATTGAATAGTTAGGCAAGAGAAAAATGAATAATATTCAAATATCCTGTTTCAAAATGTCAAGATACTTGTAACCGCTGCCGGTTATAAAAACAACAACAGTATCGGTTTTTGAAATAAAACCGGAATTTAACAACTCCTTTAAACAGGCCAATGAGGCACCGCCTTCCGGTGAGGAAAATATCCCCTCTTTTGAAGCCAACTCGCGAGTATTTTCCATCAGGCTTTTATCGGAAACAGCCAGGGCAAATCCGTCGCTTTCACGGACGGCCTTAAGCATCAAAAAATCCCCAACCGCACCCGGCACACGTAAACCCGCCGCAAGAGTGGATGGATTGGGCCACTCTTCGGCATAATCTTTTCCATCGGCAAACGCCTTGGGAATAGGTGCGCAACCATCGGCCTGAACCGCAACCATCCTGGGGCGAAAATTGTCTATCCAACCGATTTTTTCCATCTCATCAAAGGCCTTCCACATACCTATTAATCCGGTACCGCCACCGGTTGGATAAATTATTACATCCGGTAATTTAAAATTAAACTGTTCCGCTAATTCATATCCCATCGTTTTTTTGCCTTCAATTCGATATGGCTCCTTTAATGTTGCGATAGAGAACCAGCCTTCATTAGTCACCCGTTCGGCGGCCAGAATGCCACAGTCTTTTATCGAACCTTTCACCAATTCTATTTGGGCTCCATGATAAACACCGTCAACAAGAAATGGCGCCGGGACATCTTCGGGCATTATAATTTTGCACTCCAAGCCGCCTCTGGCAGCATAGGCCGCCAGCGCCGAACCGGCGTTGCCGGCGGTCGGAATAATCAACTTTTTTAATCCCAGTTCCCTGGCGCGGGAAACCGCCATCCCCAAACCGCGTGCCTTGAAGGAGCCGGTAGGATTTGTGGTTTCATCTTTAAAGAAAAGATTGGACATTCCCAGTTCATCACCTATCAGACTCGATTCCAAAAGCGGTGTTCCGCCTTCGCCCAAGGTAACAATATTTTCTTTGTTTATTACCGGAAGAACCTCTTCATACTTCCACATGGTAGATTCTCTATTTAATAATGATTCTTTTGTAAGTGAAGAGGCAGCTTTTTGATAATCGTAATCAACTAAAATAGGCGCTCCGCATTCGCACAATGTTAAAATACTGTCAATACTATATCTATTGCTGCATTTGGAACAGTACAATTCGGTCACGGCGGAATCTGTTTTGGGCATATTAACTCCTGAATTTTTATTATATACTTTCAATAAATTGAAAATAACATGCCAATTCGTCAAAGGCCAGATATTTACTTTGCGTATTTAGTTTCCTTGACCTGCCGGAAACGATGACTATATTGCGACTGGATTAAGAGATGACATTCAAATGTCGATATTATAAAAATAAGGTAATTATGCTTAGAATAGTATTATTAATAATTCTGGCCGGACTGCTAATTTGTTTGTCGGCTGTTTTTCAAAGCGGATGCTCCCCTTCCGGGGGGAACGGAGAAAGCAATTACTCAATTGAGGTAACTCCCGATTCGCTCGATTTTGATTCCACTCTGACTCAAATGGCTTTTAATATCACCAATACCGGAAGTTCCGAATTGGCCTGGAATGTAGCCGATAACCGCGACTGGATCAGCCTTAATCCAACCAGCGGAACCGTCTCGAATGAAATCGATCAGGTTAGTGTTTCGATTGACCGTACCGACCTGGATCCAGGTAGTTATGCAGGCGACATTACGGTTACATCGGGCGATGGCTCAACGACTATCCCGATTACAATGACCGTTCCGGTTTCACAGACACTGGCGATTTCCCATACAAAATTGCTTTTTAGAACTCATATAACAGATATCTCGTTTTATATAACCAATGCCGGATCTGGAACGTTGACATGGAGTATCAGCAACAATCAAAGCTGGTTGAGCCTCTCCCCTCTATCGGGAAACAGTACAACCGAGGCCGATACTATAAATGCCGTTGTTGATCGAACCGGACTTGAACCGGGCGATTATGTTGACACGATTTTTTTAGCATCGGATGGCGGCGATATCGGAATTCAGGTTTTGATGACCGTCCCGGAAATATTCGAAAACGGGACGGAATATTTTCCGATGGCCGAAGGTGACACCTGGTATTATACCCGGCCATACTATGCGACTCAAATTACGCGTACCATATCAGGCGATACAGTTATTCTGGGTAATACCTGTACCCGGATTCTTGAAAACGACACCACTGCAGAAGCCTGGACAAAAGATGCCAATGGATTCTATGTTCACCTGTTATCCGGAAACTTCTACTTTGATCCTCCTTTGGCAATTCCATTCTATCTTGAAGAAGGAATCCCTTATAATTTTAATTCAAATTCTTATCTTTGGGTCTCGGCCGATTCTATTTATTCAGGTACAATATCAGGACAACTTGATTTTATGGGCTATATCTCCAAAACGGTTCCGGCCGGGCAATATGATGATGTTATAAAATTGTACTATCAACCGGATGACGAAGACAATTACTACGAGTACTATGCCCGGGGAGTTGGGCTTTTAGATAATGAT
The DNA here is from genome assembly GCA_965602655.1 of uncultured bacterium. Lineage (GTDB taxonomy): Bacteria > Zixibacteria > MSB-5A5 > GN15 > PGXB01 > JAAERC01. The sequence goes on along the minus strand of CBFCZE010000073.1, from coordinate 2,971 downwards.
GATTATATTCTCGACAGTGCCTATATAGGTGGTGTCTGGTACAAATAAGTCAAAATTATCTCGCCGCACCTATTACCTTTTTTATGGTCAGTCCCTGCACCAAAATTGAGAAAATCACGACGATATAAGTAATAGATATTATCAGATCTCTGGCCGATGACGGCGGCAGAGACAAAGCCAGCGCAATACAGATACCGCCTCTGAGACCGCCCCAGGTCAGGATTTTTATCGCATTGTCGCTGAATTGCCGGCGGAATTTCAGGAGATTGATAGCCGAGGCAACAGATATCAATCTCGCCAGAAGCGTTAACGGAATAGCGATTAATCCGATTATCAGATAATTTGGGTTAAAGGTCAAAATCAGAATTTCCAGTCCTATCCAGACAAACAAAACGGCATTGAGAATCTCATCAATCAGCTCCCAGAATTTATCGAGATGATCGCGGCTGTTTTCGGACATCGCCAGACGACGGCCATAGTTGCCGATAAGAAGTCCGGCCACAACAATAGCAATCGGTCCGGAAGTGTGAAGATACATCGCCAGGGCATAGCCGCCACTGACCAGCGCCAGCGTCAGAAGAATTTCAACCGCATGATCATCAACATTTTTCAGCATCCTGAAGGTTATATATCCGATAATAAGTCCAAAAACAATTCCGCCGATCGCCTCCATCAGAAAAAGGCTAACAATACTTCCGACAGTGGTTGTGCCTTCACCGACCGCAATTCCGACCAGCACGATAAAAACGACGACGCCGATACCATCGTTAAATAATGATTCCCCTGCGATTTTCGTTTCCAGCGACTTGGGTACCTTAACTGTTTTCATAATTCCTAAAACAGCCACCGGATCGGTCGGAGAAATCAACGCCCCAAAAACCAGACAATAGATATATGAAATCGACAGATTAAAAAGCGGCAGAATAAAATAAAGAACGGTACCGACTATAAAAGCGGTGGCGACGACCCCAACAGTGGCCAAAATGCCGATTATAAATTTCTGCTCAGCCAGATCATTGAGATTTATTTTAAGTGCCCCGGCGAAAAGTAGAAAACTTAGCATCCCTTTCATCAATGTTTCGCCAAAGTCCATTTTGCCGAGAAACTCTGAAATTGGCCCTTCAATATCCATTCCCAATGTACCTAGACCAATTAATACCAGTGACATTACCAGACCGATTATCATCAGCCCGATTGTTGACGGCAGTTTTATATAGCGATAATTGATATAGCTGGCGACCGCGGCGATACAGATAAATATAGCGACGAATTTAAACATGTTAAACCTGAATATAGATTACACAATTGCGAAAGTAAAACAGATTTCAGACAAAATAAAAAGTCAGGAGCAAGCGGCTCCTGACTTATGAAATGACAAAATATATTCAATCAATTATTTCTTCTTTTTGCCTTTATTCTTTTTCTCGTTTTTTTCGTTTTTCTGGACTAGGGCATTAGCTTTGCTTTTGCCCTTGATTTTTTTCACTTCGCCGTTGATAACGATAAAACTTTTCCCCTTCGCCCGCATCCTGATAATTTCATCAGGCGAGTATCCATAATATTCCGACATAAATTTCAGGTTCACAAAATTTATTATCTCGGCATCGGTCAGACGAATCTCTTTCCATTTCTTTTTGTTTTTATTCTTAAAATGACCATAAGCATTTCCATACGGCGGGCCGGGGTTACTCTTAATCGGCACATAGAAAATCTCAGCCGTGTAGCCAAAATGCAGGCAGATATCCATCCATGATTTTCCTTTAAGGCGAAATCTGATTATTTCATCTTTGCCGACACCCGCATGATTAGCAAAGAAAAACACCAGCGGAAGTTCTTCATCCGGGATTCTTAGTTTTCTGATCGCTTCGATTTCTTTGTCATACGTTACATAATGTTCACCAATGGCCAGATGAAAACTTTTGAGACCGTCTTTATCGATCGACAGCCCGACATTAACATCAGCTTGAGTCGTCCCGGCTGAAAGTAAAAAAACAAAAATGAAAGTAATCGGTATTAACAGTTTCCGCATGACTTTTCCTCCTCGATTTGAAAATCTTAAGCCTATCTTATTATTATCGGCAGAAGATATTCAGATATTGAATTTTAACCTAGAGGCCCAGAGTATTAATAAATGTTTGGATAGCAGGCTCTATTTCAGTCCCCGAAACAAAGAAGGCATCGTTATGACCGCCTTTGATTTTCAAGAACTGTTTCGGTGCCGAAGCGGCCTCAAAGAGTTTTATAGACTGACTGACCGGGATGATTTCATCGGTTTCGCTATGCATAATCAGTTTCGGAATATTTATGCCGGAAATTTTCTTGATAGTATCAAATTTGCTATTTATTAAAAATGATGGGATAAACGGATAAAATATTTGGGCCATATCGACAGCGCTGGCAAAAGTGCTCTCAAGAATCAATCCATCAACAAGCTGTTTACTGGCCAGGTTAACAGCGACGGCCCCGCCCAGCGACGCACCATACACAATTATTTTCTGATTTTTCTGCTTGTTCTGATTTATGAATTCCTGTGATTTTATAAATTTATAGGCGGCCTCAATATCACGATAAAGTCCTTCCTCTGATGGTGAACCCTGACTTAAGCCATAGCCTCGGTAATCAAAGATAAACTGATTCACACCCAGTTTATTAAAAAACAAAATCTTATCCAGCCGATGACTTATGTTGCCGCCGTTTCCGTGGCAGAATATTAGAGACAGTTTTGCGTTTTCTGCGGGAATCAGCCAGCCGTGGAGTTTTACATCATCGGAAGTGTCAAAATAAATATCTTCATAGTTAAGTCCAACATCGCCCGGATTATTATCGATTGTTCGAGAGGGTTGATAAATTGTATGTTGTTCCAGATAACGAACATAGAAATAAAACAGAAGAAATAAAACACCAACAGCAATTAATATCTTCAAAATATATATCATCTTTTTTTTCAATCCGATCATACCAGAATGACAAT
>CBFCZE010000072.1:0-13875 GCA_965602655.1 uncultured bacterium | reverse complement strand
AAATTGTTTAAAGGAGCATTATAATGATGCAAAAAAGAAAATCGTATTTATCTTTGTTGCTGGCTTCATTCTTACTCCTTTTCACGTATTCATTTGCAACAGCGCAGACTTACGAGATATCGTTTGAAGGCGGAATTGATGGAAAAGATGTCCCTCGCTGTGTAACAGCTGATCAGAGTGTCTATGTTCAAAGTGATGAACTTCTTGGCGCTTTTGAGGTAATCTTTGAAGTTGGTGGAGATTTCGATAGTTACTCGTTTACTCCCGCAGCTCTTCCGTTTTCCACTTCTTATACCTATGTTGGTAATGTGGTTCGTTTTGCCGGATTTTTGGGCGACAACCCAGCTGATGAATGTCTTGATGCTAGTGGCGGACCAACCTTGATTGGAACGCTTCATTTTGAGACTTCCGATATCCCCAATCCCTGCGAAGGAGCGATTACTGTAGTCAGCACGACTGTAGATGATCCGTTCACCCATGGCTCGCTTTTTGTTATTAATTGCTGTGACGAACCTGTTGAGCAGATTCCGGATTTTATCCCCGGTCTGCTTAATATCATCAATCAGGCTCCGGAACTGACCTTATGTCCGGATCCGATTAAAGTACACTTTGGTACGACAGTAGAGTTTGACGTTGAATACATGGACTACGACACTCCCTCATGTGAGGAGTTGACTTTTAGTCTTGAAGAAGGCTCTCCTGAAGCGGCCGAAATCGATGAATTCGGTCACGTTACTTGGGTAACCGAGGGCACGGATGTTTGTGATCACACGCTGTTCATTCGCGTTACCGACAAATGTGGCGCTTATGATGAGTGTGAGGTTGAAGTTTGCGTTTGGAATACTCCGCCTCAGTTTACCGATGTAGAAGAGTCCGGCTGGATGGACAATACTATTTATACCGTTTGGGGTGTATTATTGTCCCAGGAAACAGAGGCTTCCGATTTTGGTCCATATCTTGGTCCTTCAGCCCTTCACTACACGATTGCCGACTTTGATGGTCCGACTACTTATGGAGCGGGTCTTCATGTTGATGCGGGTACTGGAGTCTGGACTTGGGATATTGGATATGAGCTGGCTTATTCCGGCGTGTTTACTCTAAAAATCGCAGTTGATGACGGATTAGAAGTTGCAGTTTGCGATCCCTGCAGTCCCGAGAATGCCGATACGGTCAGTATTACTATCAGTGTAACCGGCTACTTTGCAGGTATGGATGTTATCAATAGCTCAGAGGAAAGTAGTGATGGGGTTATTCAGGGAAGCACTGTATCCGTTCCTGTCAGGCTCAGAGACGATCCGAGCTGGAAAGGTCCTTTTGACTATCAGATTGGCGGCTTTGACTTCCTGATTTCCTACGATGCTTCGGCATTGACACTCTTAAAAGCCGAACCAAGTGTATTAACCGATGAAGATCCGGCCGATGGCTATTTTGAGTATTTCACCTATCGCTTCGTTGATAATTGTGGTGGCGCATGCCCGACCGGAATGGTTCGTGTAGTCGGTCTAAGAGAAACCAATGATGGCTTTTTGAATACATCGCATATTTGGATTCCTGGTGAATTGTTCTCGTTGGTTTTCCATGTTTCAACTGATTTAACTCTCGAATGCCAGTTCGTGCCGATCCGTTTCTTCTGGATCGACTGTGGCGATAACACCATATCAGATGAAACTGGTGAAATTCTATATGTGGTCAAGGATATTTATGACCATGATGGAACATTGCTCACCGATCCTCTCCAATTTGGTATCCATGGTCCGTTAAATCTTCCGGTTGGAGAATGTTATATCACGACTATCGCGACCAATGCCAAAGCACAGCCTTTGATGGCCATTATTCTCCAGAACGGCGGTATCAAGATCACTTGTATTGACAAGATCGATGATCGTGGTGACGTTAACCTCAACGGTATTGCCTACGAAGTGGCTGACGCGGTTGTTTTCACCAACTTCTTCGTCAAAGGTATGGCTGCCTTTACCATGATACCTAATGCCGGTCAGGTTGCGGCAACGGATGTTAACGCCGATGGCACTCCGCTTTCGGTGGCCGACCTTGTTTATCTGATAAGGATAATTGTTGGTGACGCTTTACCGATAAATTATCCTAAACTGACCCCAAGCGCTCCGATCGATGTTGCCTTTAACGGCAGCATTGTCGATCTGCGCGGCACCACCGATGTCGGTGCGGCCCTGTTTGTCTTTGACAGAGAAATTATTCCGACTCTGACCGATAATGCCAACTATATGGACATCAAATATGGCCATATCAATGGCGGGACCCATGTTCTTGTTTACGACATGAAACATCGCTCTCTGAGTGCCGGTAATGTTCTCTCTATCGAAGGCGAGGCCAATCTGGTTGGTGTCGAAGCCGCCGATTATTTCGGTGCTCCGCTTGAAGTCGAGAAGACAATTATTGTGCCGACTGAGTTCGCTCTTCTGCAGAACTATCCTAACCCGTTTAACCCCGAGACCGTTATCGGACTGGCCTTACCGGTTGCTTCCAACTGGAATATGGCTATCTATAACGTCTCTGGTCAGCTGGTTAAGGAATTCGCAGGATACAGCGAAGCTGGTGTCGTCCAGATTACCTGGGATGCCACCAATGTCGCAAGTGGTATCTATTTCTACAAGGCCACGACCGACCAGTTCAGCGCGACAAAGAAAATGGTGCTTCTGAAGTAACGTCTCGCCTGACTCTAATTTCAGAAACACACCATATACAAAAAGCCCCCCAACAAGGGGGGCTTTTTGCTTGGGGAGATTTATTTATAATCAGGCTGTTTAAATCGCCCAAAAAGGCAATTTTGTCTTCCAAATCAAGAGCGAATGATATTCAGTATTTTTGCGAGTTTTTTCTCTAAAATCTCTTTTGATACGGCCTCGACATTTAATCTCAAAAGCGGCTCGGTATTCGATGGCCGAACATTGAACCAAAAATCATCATAGACGACACTGATACCGTCCATTCCGTCTAACTCACCATCGGAATAAAACTCGGCGATCTGTTCAATTTTGTCTTTGACAGAATCAACTTTGGTGTTAATTTCGCCGGATCTGAAATATGGATCAATCTCGGCGATTTTCTCGTGAAGCTGGATATCGCTTCGGCTTAATAGATCAAGGCAAACCAAAAATGCAATCAGCCCGGAATCGGAAAACCAGAAATCTCTGAAATAGAAATGGCCGGAATGCTCACCGCCAAAGATGGCGTTATGCTTTTTCATTAGCGGCTTTATCAGGGCGTGTCCGACCCTGGTTTTAATCGCCCGGCCGCCTTTGCGTTCTATTAACTCCGGCACCGCTTTTGAACAGATAAGATTATAAAGAATGGTTTCGCCGGGATATTTGTCTAGTAGATTGTCGGAAACCAGCGCCGTAACCATATCGCCGCCAACCTGATTTCCAAATTTATCAATCAGAAACATCCGATCGGCATCGCCATCAAAAGCCACGCCGAAATCGGAATTTACCTCGGCGATTTTTTTCTGCAGGTCGACCAGATTTTCCAGTTCTATCGGTGAAGCGGGATGATTGGGGAAAGTGCCGTCCAGCTCAAAATATAATTTGGTAACCTCCAGCGGTAATTTTTCAAAAACGGGAGGCAGCGTTAAACCGGCCATACCGTTGCCGGCATCGACAATAATCTTAAATGGTTTGATTTTGGCCGGATTGATAAATGACAGGCAATATTCGGCATATTCCTCGGAAATATCTTTTCTTGCAATATTACCGCGCTGGGGAGATTTTTGAATGATATCGTTTTCTATCGCCTCCTTGAGTTTATCGAGTCCGGCCTGTCCCGACAGCGGTTGAGCCTCCTGGCGGCAGATTTTGAAGCCGTTATAATCTTTCGGATTGTGACTGGCCGTTATCATAACGCCGCCATCATAACCAAATTTGCCAACCGCGAAATACAGCCCATCGGTCGACACCATACCGATATCGATAACATCAACTCCGGCGTCGAGAATACCCGAGGCGAGAGCGTCGAAAAGCTCATCGGAGGATACTCGCATATCGCGACCGACTGCAATAGCATTTGGTTTGAGATAACCAACCAGGCCGTTGCCGACCCGATAGGCAATATCGGTGGTTAATTGATCAGGGAAGACACCCCTGATGTCATACGCCTTGAAAATTGATCCGTCAAATTTCAATTTTGATTCCTTTCAAGAACCCTGAATATACAAAATCGTTTACTCCGGTCAAATCGTTTTGGCAAAAAATTACACATTTTTTATACAAATCGGAGATTCACAATATTCTATAAATCGTTGATTTTGCTCGATTATTTAATATTTTTTATTATCTTAGCCGAACCATGCCACTCGGAATAAAGCAAAATAACCTGTTTACAGTCACTTTTTCGGCCTTTGTGATGTGTATCGGCTTTTATGCGTGGCGGATTATGTTCAACAATTTTGCGGTTGAGCAGTTTGACGCTTCTCCGACCGAGATTGGTATTATTCAGGCGGTTAGAGAAATCCCCGGATTATTGGCTTTTACAGTCGGAATAATCGCGCTTAAATTGACCGAATCACGGATTGTGGCCCTGTCGATAATCCTAATGGGAGTAGGTTTGATTTTATGCGGAGTATCTCCGTCTTTGGTGATCCTGGGGCTGGCGACATTTGTTATTTCAGTTGGATTTCATTATTTCGAACCGACCAACAGCTCGCAGTTGCTGCTTTTGGCCAATTCCAACGATCTCGGACATGTTCAGGGAGTATATCGCTCATATGAGTCTCTGGCCGGTTTAATCGGCGGTTTGATGATTTTGGGGATGACTTTATTTTTATCTTATGAATATACTTTTTATATCATCGGTGCTCTAATAACGCTTGTAGGGATTTATCTGGTTTTGGCACTTCCACCGAATCGAGGTAAATCTGAAAATCGGAAAATGGTAATTAAGAAAAAATACTGGCTTTATTATGTCCTTTATTTTTTGCGCGGTTGCCGGCGGCATGTTTTTACCACTTTTGCAATATTTCTTCTGGTAAAAAATTATGGTTTGTCCATTTCGATGGTTTCAATTGTGATCCTGGCAAGTAATTTGGTAACATTTTTTACCAATCGCTGGATGGGTAACCTGACCGATAAACTTGGCGAGCGGTTTATTCTGGCCGGCAGTTCGCTGCTTTTAATTTTTATTTTTGCCGGATATGCTTATGTCGATTACCTGCCGGTTTTAATAATATTTTATCTTATAGATAATACTCTTTTTAATTCGGCGATTGCTCTGCGGTCATATTTAACAAAAATTTCCAACAGCGAGGATCTAACCGGATGTCTGGCATTTGGGATGACCAGCAATCATGTTGCGGCGGTAGTGGTACCGATAGCCGGGGGCGTTATCTGGAGTTACTTTGGCCATCAGGCAACATTTTTAATCGGCGCCGCGATTGTTTTTGTCGATATGATATTTTCGTTTATGGTTCCGGGGAAAAAGGCGATTTAAATTTTTCAGAATATCTATATAAATTATCAGCAAAAGAGATGCTTCCGGCGGTTGCGCTGGCGGGACTTTTTTCTTATAATATCTGCAATAAAAGAATGTTAAATAACAGAGATATAATATGAAAAATTTCTTATCAGGAAATGAGGCGGTTGCACGAGGAGCTCTTGAGGCCGGTATCAGGCTTGCCGCGGCTTATCCGGGGACACCCTCGACCGAGATTCTGGAAAATATCGCCTATAAGTTTCCATCAATTTATTCGCAATGGTCGCCGAACGAAAAAGTCGCCTTCGAAGTCGGGATTGGTGCTTCGCTGGGCGGCGCCCGAACAATTGTAACGATGAAACATGTCGGTCTCAATGTCGCCGCTGATCCGTTTATGACTTTTGCCTACACCGGTGTCGGGGCAGGGTTTGTCATTGTCTCGGCCGACGATCCTGAGATGCATTCATCGCAGAATGAACAGGATAATCGCTTTTATGCTAAGTTTGCCCAGATTCCGTTTTTGGAACCGAGCGACAGTCAGGAGTCAAAAGATTTTGTTAAGATGGCCTGTGAAATATCAGAACAGTTTGACACGCCGGTGATGCTTCGGATGACCACCCGTATTTCTCACTCCAAGGGAATTGTCGAGGAGCATGAGCCGATTGAACCACTGGACGAGGGATTCCGACGGGATATGAACAAGTATGTGATGATTCCGTCGAATGCCCGCAAACGCCACGTGGTGGTGGTCGAACGTCTGGAGAAACTCAAAATATTTACCGAAGAAACTGAGCTGAATTTTGTCGAAGATAATGGTTCGGAAATCGGTATTATCACCGGCGGTATTGCATATCAATACACCAAAGATAATCTTCCCGATGTTGATTATCTGAAAATCGGTTTCGGATTCCCGCTGCCGATAAATAAAATCCGTAAATTTGTTGATTCGCATAAGACAACTCTGGTGATAGAAGAGCTGGAACCATATTATGAAGAGCAGATCAAAGCGGCCGGGATAAATGTTGAAGGAAAAAAATATTTTTCCAGGCTTGGTGAGCTGTCACCCTACAAGGTGGCGCTGGGCCTAAAGGAGGCCGGGGTAATAGATAAGGTGCAGATGGCCGAATATGAGCCGGAAGCTTTATTCCCCCGTCCGCCGGTGCTTTGTCCCGGATGCCCGCATCGGGGGCCGTTTATGGCGTTGAAAAAATTGAAGGTGCCGGTCACCGGTGATATCGGCTGTTACACGCTGGCCGTTTTGCCGCCGCTGAACATAATGGACACCTGTATCTGTATGGGCGCATCGATCGGTAATGCGATTGGTATGGAAAAGGTGAATCCCGATGAAAACGGCACGGCCGCGGTCATTGGCGATTCCACTTTCCTTCATTCAGGAATAACCGGTCTGCTCGATGCCGTCTATAACAAGAGCAATATTACAGTGGTAATTTTGGATAACAGAATTACCGCCATGACCGGAGGTCAGCAGCATCCGGCGACCGGATATACCTTGATGGGTAAAGAAACCAAAGAGGTCAATCTGGTTGAGCTGTGCAAAGCGCTCGGAGTGGAATCGGTACATGAGGTTGACCCGTATGATTATAAAGCCACCCTGAAGGTTCTCAAGGCCGAGCTGAAACGTCCCGGCCCGTCGGTGGTGATTACAAATAAGCCATGTGTTTTGATGCCCAAACGGATAATGGATAAACCGTACGAAGTTATTCTTGACGAATGTAATGGTTGTAGCGCCTGTTTCAGGATCGGTTGTCCGGCCATATCAACATCGAAGGAGATGACCAAACGGAATCGTCCCAAAGCGGTAATCGATCCGCTCCTTTGCACCGGATGTTCTATCTGCGCGCAAATCTGTAAGCCGGAGGCGATATTATTGGTTGAAGAACCGGTGGCGGTGAGGTAAAAAATGAAAAACAATATTACAAATGTATTAATAATTGGTGTTGGCGGGCAGGGTGTCTTGTTGGCTTCAGAAGTATTGTCCGAAACGGCTATGTTGGCTGAACTGGATGTCAAAAAATCGGAAGTTCACGGTATGTCGCAGCGCGGCGGTGTGGTAAGTTCGCATGTAAAATTCGGTTCCAAAGTCTATTCGCCGATTATTCCATATGGGCAGGCCGATATAATTATCTCGTTTGAGCAGGCTGAAGCGCTGCGTTCGATTGAGTGGTTAAAAAAAGACGGCTTGATTGCTGCTTCGCGAACAAGACTGGTGCCGCCGATTACCTCGGGCGGAAAATTCAAATATCCGGATGATCCGATTGCCGAATTGAAAGCAAAAGTCAGCCGGGTTATTGCACTTGATGCCGACAAGATTGCCCTGGAAATGGGAAACCCGCGGCTGGTTAACATTCTTCTTCTGGGGGTTATCTCGGACGAACTTGGTTTTGACAGTACTATCTGGAACGACGCTATTAAGGCTCGAGTTAAACCGAAATTTGTGGATATTAATCTTTTGGCGTTTGCCAGAGGACAGAAACTGGCAACAGAATCGAAAGCGGTTTCTGCCTGATTTAAATTTGAGGAGACTATGGATAAGGTAATTATTGTCGTTAATCCCGGTTCGACATCGACCAAGGTTGCACTGTTTAATAATAATAAATGCCTTGCCGAATCGGCGGTGCGTCATCCGTCGGATCAACTGGCGCAGTTCGATAATGTGGCCGATCAGTTTGATCTGCGATTAAGCGGTATCGAAAGCTGGCTGAAAGAGCAGGAGATAGACAACAGGGAAGTGGCAGCGATAGCGGGGCGCGGAGCGCCGATGCGGCCGTTGGAAAGCGGTATATATAATATCAACGAGAAGATGCTTGATGATTTGAAAAGTATGTGCTATTCTAACCATGCTTCCAATCTCGGTCCGATAATAGCAAATTATTTTGGAAAAAAATATAATGTGCCGGCGATAATTGTCGATCCGGTGACAATCGACGATTTTACCGATTATGCCCGGGTTTCGGGGATTCCTGAAATAGAGCGGAAGTGCCGCTCGCATGCGCTTAATCTTCGCGAGGTTTGTCGTCGCGAGGCTATCAAGCTAAACAAAAAAATAGATAATTGCAATTTTATCGGTGTCCATATGGGCGGCGGAATTTCGGTGGCGGCTATTCGGAAAGGCAAAATAGTTGAGGTCAACGATGCGCTTCTGGGGATGGGGCCGTTTTCTCCTGATCGAGCCGGGGCGCTTCCGATCGGGGCGTTGGTTAAGCTGGCCTTTTCCGGCAAGTTCACTGAGGCGGAATTAATAAAAAAACTGTCGCGCGAATCGGGGCTTAAAGCTTATCTGGGTGAGGCGGATCTTCGCAAGGTCGAAGAAAGAATAGACAGCGGTGATGAGAAAGCCAAATTGTATTATGGGGCGATGCTGTATCAGGTGGCCAGGGAGATTGGCGCCTGTGCTGTCGTGCTAAAGGGAGAAATTGACGGTATTATTCTGACCGGCGGGATGGCGCATTCCAAAAAACTGACGGATACTCTGACCGGCTATATATCATTTCTGGGCAAAGTTATTCTGGTGCCGGGCGAGTTTGAAATGGAGGCGCTGGCCGGCGGTGCGGTCAGAGTTTTAAACAACGAAGAATCACCCAAGGAATATTAAGTATAAATTTTATGGAAACCAAAATAGAACCGATTAGCTCCTCGGATCAGATAATTGAGGCCGCGGCGCGGCTATCTGAGACGGGGCAGAAAAAAATGGTGGCGGTGGCCGGAGCGCAGGATGTCGATGTTATCGGTGCGCTGTCATCGGCTAATGCCGATGGAATTCTTGACGCCACCCTGTTTGGCGATAGAAGCAAAATCGAGGAGATTGCCTCGAAAGAAAAAATTGATATTTCCAAACTCGATGTTATCGACAAAGCCGATCCTCAAGATGCGACTTATGAAGCTGTCAAAATGGCCGCCGAAGGCATCGCTGATGTTGTCATGAAAGGGTTTGTGTCAACCTCGGCTTTGTTGAAAACGGTTTTATCCAAAGAGTTTAATTTAAGGACAAAAGATACCGTATCGCATACGGCCGTTTTGGATATTCCGGGGTATCACAAACTGTTATCGATGACCGATGGCGGGATGGTGGTTCGGCCGGATCAGACACAAAAAATAGAGATAATTGAAAATGCCATTTTGGTCAACAAGGCGCTCGGTGTCAGCCCGGTCAGGGTTGCGTTGGCCGGTGCCGTTGATGCCGAATATAAGTCGGTGCCGTCTTCGCTGGATTGTCGGAAATTAATAGATGAGTTTGCTAAACGAGGCATTGAGGATGTTCAACTGCAGGGTCCGTTAGCCTTCGATACAGCCACATCCAAAGAGATTGCCAGGGCGAAAAATATCGAAGGGCCGGTGGTCGGCGAAGCCGATATTTATCTGGTCAGTTCGCTTGAGGAGTGCAATATTATCGCCAAATCGCTGATAAATTTTGCCGACACCGTTTTTGCCGGTGTGATAACCGGCGCCCGCGTGCCAATAAGTCTGGTTTCACGAACAGATACGCTAAAAAATAAAAAAGCCTCGGTCTCAATCGCTTGTCTGGTAGCGGAGTATTATAAAAATATCGGATTTGGAGGTGCCGCATGATTAAGTCGTTTGTGGAATTGTATGGTGCGACCTCGAAAAAAATTAAAGAAAGCAGTGCGAAAAAGCTCGGTGTTATTTTCCCAACCAATAAAAAATATATTGATGCAATAAAAAAAGCGGCCAAAGAGGGTTTTATTAATCCAACGTTAATTGGCCTCAAAGCCGAGCTTGAAAAATTGGCAGTTGATACTGAAATAATAGACGCCGCAAATTCCGAGCTGGCCTGCCAGATTGCAATTGAAAAAGTATCAAATAAAGAATTTGATTTTCTGCTTAAGGGCAATATCAATACCCGTGATTTTGTTGATATGCTTTACGCGAATCAGAGCGGTTTTGTGAATAAGAAAACAGTTCTGACCCACATCGGTATTGTACAGACCGAGCGGTATCATAAGCTGATGTTTGTCACCGATGGCTGCGTAATCCCGGGACCCGATGCGGTCCAACTGCTTAAAATAATTCAAAACGCGACCAAAGTTTGCAATAAGCTTGGTAATGAACTTCCCAAGGCGGGACTTCTGGCGGCGGTGGAGGCGATTTATCCGGCAATTCCGACAACGATGCTTGAGGCGGCGATTGCCAAGATGTCGGATCGGGGACAGATTAAAAATGTTCTTATTGATGGTCCATTATCTTTTGATGTTGCCATAAGTTCCGAAGTGGCTCATTCCAAAGGAATCACAAATTCGAAAGTAGCCGGTGATACCGATATTTTTGTTATGTCGAATATGGAAACGGCCAATGGAGTTTATAAGGCAATGGTAATGTATGCCAAAGCTGATGCGGCATCGATACTGTACGGTGCACCGGTTCCGATTGCTTCGTCATCGGCGGCGGACACACCTGAGAACATCTTCAATTCGATAGTGCTGGCGACGTACTTGGTATAGAACAACACACAGGGGAAAAAGGACTATTTGATATTACGCTGATTTTTTCCGGGATTTTTTGATGATCTTTGCTTTGCCGGTATGGTTGATAACCTCCGGCGTTATTATTATTTCTTCGATATCTTCTTTTGAGGGTGTTTCAAACATCAGACCCAGCAGTGCTTTCTCAAGAATCGAACGAAGCGCCCGGGCGCCGGTCTTCTTTTTCTCGGCGATATCTACTATTTCCCATAGCGCCTCTTTCTGGAAAGTCAGCTTGATTTTCTCCATCTCAAAAAGCCGGGTGTATTGCTTGACTAGGGCGTTCTTCGGTTCGGTTAAAATGGAGAAGAGAGCATTTTTGTCAAGCGGCTGCAGTGGTGCTGTAACCGGCAGTCGTCCAATAAGTTCCGGTATCAAGCCAAACTTTAATAGATCGGATGGTTCGGTATAGTTGAGAATCTCCGGGCTGTTATGGCTGATATCAAGATTTTCTGCATCAAAACCGACCTGCTTTTTTCCGACCCGTCGGGCAACAATTTTCTCCAGACCATTAAAAGCTCCCCCGCAGATAAACAGAATATTCGAGGTGTCAATCGGGATAAACGACTGTTCCGGATGTTTCCGTCCGCCTTTGGGCGGGATATTAGAGATTGATCCTTCCAGAATTTTAAGAAGTCCCTGCTGAACACCTTCGCCGGAGACATCGCGCGTTATCGACGGATTACCGTCGGTGCGGGAGATTTTATCGAGTTCATCGATATAGATAATCCCCCGTTCGGTGCGGGCCTGATTAAAATTAGAAGCCTGATACAGCCTGACCAAAATATTTTCAACATCCTCGCCGACATACCCGGCTTCAGTCAGGACAGTGGCATCGGCAATGCTAAAAGGAACTTTTAAGAATTTCGCCAGGGTGCGGGCAATCAAGGTTTTTCCGGTGCCGGTCGGGCCGACCAGAAGGATATTTGATTTTTCAAGTTCGACATCATCGGGAGCGGTATCTTTCTTTTTTGATTCGGCAAAAGCATTAATTCGTTTGTAATGATTGTAAACCGCGACCGAAACATTTCGTTTGGCCTCTTCCTGCCCGATGACATACTGATCAAGAAATGCCTTTATCTCGGTCGGTTTGGGGAGTTCGAAAACTTCCCTGTCATCGCCGGTTTCCGGAGCGGTTTCAAGGATATCATGACAGAGCAGAATACATTCGCTGCAAATGAAAGCCTCAAATCCGGCAAAAAGACGTTTTACCTTTGAGGCCGGTTTGCCGCAAAAATTACAGCGATGGTTGCCGGAACCACGGTTATCGTCCGATGATTTCTTTTTATCTTCCGTCACAGGAAATCAGCTTCTATTTTTTTTCCTGATGCTTGAACTCGTAGATTTTATCGATTAAGCCATACTCAACCGCTTCCTTGGCTGACATAAAATAATTGCGGTCGGTATCTTTTTCTACTTTTTCCAGCGGTTGACCGGTATGAACAACCAGCAGATCATTAAGACGCTTTTTGGTATTGGTAAACTCTTTGGTCATAATTTCGATATCCGAAACCGGTCCCTGCGTTCCGGCCATCGGCTGATGAATCATGATTCGTGAATTTGGAAGTGCCGCCCTTTTGCCTTCGGTTCCGGCTGTTAATAAAAATGCGCCCATCGAGGCAGCCATACCCATACAGGTGGTGGCAATGTCCGGTTTGATGAACTGCATCGTGTCATAGATTGCCATTCCGGCCGTAACCGAACCGCCCGGCGAATTAATGTAAATGAAGACATCTTTATCAGAATCTTCAGCCTCAAGAAAAAGCAGCTGGGCGATGACCAGATTAGCCAGATGATCATCTATCGGTGAGCCGATAAATATTATTCTGTCTTTGAGAAGCCGTGAGTAAATATCATAGGCGCGCTCACCGCGGCCGGTTTGCTCAACTACCATTGGAATCATTGCCATTATTTATCCTCCGTGAGACTGCTTTCCGGCGCCGAATCCTTTTGGGGTATATGCTTTACCTTGGAAAGCAGAAATTCAATTATTTTTTCATCCAAAATCGAATTGCGTATCTCCTGGATTCGCCCGCTGCTGGATAAGACCTCTTTGGCCTTTTCCATATCCATATTATAGTTATCGGCGAACCGCTTAATCCATTTTTCGGTATCCTCGGGTAAAACTTCAATCTTTTCATCGGCCATGATTTTATTTGTCAGAAGTGACCAGCGGATGCCATTAACGGCCGTAGGGCGATATTGTTCCCGGCTGTTTTCATCGATTTCTTGCTTTTGCTTTTTGAACTCTTCCATCATATTGTCAAGATAATGCTCGACCATGCTGTCGGGAACATCAATCTGGTTTTTTTCCAGAAATTGCCGCTGAGTCTCGTTTGATTTCCATTTCTCCTGATCAAATTTTTTCTGTTTTTCCAGATCTTCACGGACTTTTAATTTTAGCTCAAGCATGGTGGCGAGATTTTCATCGACACGCGCCGCGAAAGCATCGGTTAATTCGGGAAGAATTCTTTCCTTGACCTCTTTTACCTTACAGAGATATTTGATAGATTTGCCGGCCAGCATTTTATTATTGTAATCGGCCGGGTATTTGACCTCTACCTCTTTTTCCTCGCCTAAATTGAGTCCGGGTAGATGCTCTTTAAATTCGCCCACAGTCAGATCCGAGGAGAGATCGATCTCAACATCATCAAATTTATCAGCCTCGAGAACTTTATCCTCATCGGCGGTTTTCTTTATATCTATTTTGATAACATCTTCTTTTTCAACGGCGCGCTCGACCGGCCGAATATCAGCATGTTTTTTCCGCAGAAATTCGACGACAGCGTCAACCTCAGAGTCACGCACCTCAATATCATCTTCCGGCAGAATCAAACCGTCAAAATTAATATTTTCAATCTCCGGTATAACTTCGACTTTGGCGGTATATTTAAGCGGCGTACCTTCTTTAAGCTCATAGCCGGAAACATCGGGA
>CBFCZE010000071.1:0-14119 GCA_965602655.1 uncultured bacterium | reverse complement strand
ATAATTGATTTTTTAACCTCCGGAATTTATATATTCAAGCAATAGTCTTCTCAACTTATTTGTCAATACACCGGTTTTATAACGATATACCTTGTCGGCCGTTATGGACTTTACCGGAATAATTAGTTTAAGTGAGGAACTGACAAAAATCTCATCGGCTTTCAAAAGAGTGCTCAGTCCGGATATTTTTTCAATTATTGGAATGTCATTGGATTTCGCAATTTCAATAATATGTTTCCTGACCATACCTTCCAGACATCCGGCTTCAAGCGGTGGCGTGTAAAGTGTATCCTTCTTCACCCAGAATATATTAGCCGAGGTTGTTTCAGCAATATAACCGTCGCGACTAATCAGAATGGCATCATCAAATTTTGAGGAATAAGCATGTTTACGTGAGGTCATTTCAATTATAAAGGAAAGAGTTTTGACATTTCTAAAGGGTGAAGCAGGATCAATTCTATAGGGTGAAACGGTAAGGCGGAACGGCTTTGTTGGTTGCTTATAATCGGTAACAATTATAATTACCCGGGGTCGGCTCGGTTTGCCGGCCCAAAAAGCTGATTCCCCGGCAGTAATTGTCAATCTTATCTTCTTTGTTGAGGCAGGGTTGGCTTTGTTAGCCCGATTAAGCCATTCTATAAGTTTTTTTTCGGAAACAGGGATTTTTAGATCAATAAGTTTGGCCCCTTTTTTCAGTCGATTAAAATGGTCATTGAGAAAAATAATATTATCCTCAAATGCCATAAACGTCTCGAACAGACCGTCGGCGTAGAAGAGGGAATTGTCAAATACTGAAATTTTTGCTTCAGATTTGGTGACTTTTTTTCCGTCAATAAAACAAACTATTTTCATAACGATTGCCAATATATATTATGACACCACTTTGCACAATATATGTTTCTGAGACATAAATTCTTTTTTCTATCTTTATTCAATTATTGACAGAATCTCCTCAGTCGATATATTGGCGAGACAATGATTGATGTAATTAAGTTAATGGTGGTGTTTGGCGGGATAGTAATTGCCCTTCGAAAAAACCTGTTTGTCGGTTATACTCTTTTTTTAGCGGGTCTGCTGGTTGCCATACTTTTTAATTTGTCCTTTTACGAAATTTTAGATAATTACAAAGTAGTTTTTATTTCGCACCGTTTTTTAAATCTTTTGGGAATTATATTTCTGATAACTTTTTTGGGTAAAATATCAAAAGAAATAGGCTGTCTGAATAGGCTCGTTTTGGCCAGCAGTAATCTGAAGGGCGGGGCCCGAACTGCGGCGGCAGCAATGCCTTTGCTGGTAGGGATGATGCCGATGCCGGGTGGAGCGCTACTTTCGGCGCCTTTGGTTGACAAAGTTCTTCCGCGAGAAAAATATTCGGCCGAATTTGCAACGGCGGTCAATTACTGGTCGCGTCATGTAATAGAGTTTTTCTGGCCGATCTATCCGGGAGTTATCCTGGCGGCCGGGCTGACATCGCTTCCAGTGGAAATTATTTCGTTTATGAATTTTCCTATGACCCTATTTATGCTTACAATCGGATATATATTTCTAATTCGAAAAATAGAAAAACCAAACAATGGGCAGGGACAGTTGCTCCAGCCTTTTATGAAAATTCTAAGCGCTGTCTGGCCGATTATTCTGGCCATCGCTCTTTACGCTGTTTTGCCAATTGGTCTTTTACCATCAGTTACTATATCCATACTTTTACTACTGATAATCGAAAAACCGCCTTTTTCCAAATTAAAGCCGGTCGCCAAAGAGGTTTTTTCGGTCCGCCTATTTATGCTTGTATTTGGCATTGTTTCATTTCAGCAGATGCTTGAGGTAACCAATGCCGTAAATTCGATAAATTTGCTGTCAAGCCGGCATAATATGCCGGAAGCCTTAATAATTATCCTGGTGGCTTTTTCATCGGGCCTGCTGACCGGTATTCTGGTAGCAATGGTGGGGCTTTCATTTCCGATTTTGTCGGGATATCTATATCAACCGGATATAAATTTAGGTAATATATTCCTGGCCTTTGTGGCCGGTTATGTCGGCATGATATTTTCGCCCACTCACTTCTGCCTGATTTTGACCAACGAATTCTTCAAAGCCAATCTGGGCAAGGTTTATCGAGTATTTTCAATTCCTCTTATTTTATTGTTTCTGGGCGGCTTTTTATTGTTTATATTAGGCTATCCTTGGGATATTCTTCTTTGAATTTTTGATTGATTTTGACGTAATATATTGATATGAAGTATCTTATAACTATTTAGGAACTTTTTTTAAAGTCGAATGTATTAAATATAGAACCTTGGGAGGTTTGTGGAAAAAGAAACTGAAAAGCAGCGTGATTACAATTTAATAAAGAGGGTTCAGAATGGCGATATGGTTGCCTTTAGTGAAATTGTCGACAGATATAAAAATCGCCTGATGAACACAATTGTAAGAATGATCAGCAGCCAACAGGAAGCCGAAGATATTGTTCAGGAGACTTTTCTGAGGGTATATCAGCACCGGGACTCATTTGATTTTCGACACTGCTTCTCTACCTGGCTGTATACAATTGCCTTAAATTTGGCGCGTAATGAACTTAGAAAAAGAAAGCGGTTTAAATTCTTTGATATTTTTGATATGCAGGGACATGAAAGCGAAATCTCGGTAGAGATGAAACTGCCATCAAATATATCGAAGGTATTGGAGACGGCGATTGAATCATTACCGGAAAAATATAAAACCGCTTTTATGCTCAGGGATATTCAGGAACAGTCATACGAAGAGGTTGCCAAAATAATGAATATTCCTCTGGGAACCGTCAAATCGAGGGTTAATAGAGCAAGAGCATTGCTTAGAGATAAATTGAAACCGAGAATGGAGGAATCTAATGCGTTGTCAAAGGGTACGCTCCTTCCTGTCAGCTTATTGTAAGGGCGAGTTGGCTGAGAAGCGAACCGGCGCGATTGCGGCGCATCTGGAGGGATGCCCCAGATGCCGTTATGAAGAGGCGGCATATCGGGAAATGAATAAATCGTTCGGTCAACTGCCGAGTTTCACTGTTTCTGATGATTTTAACAGCCTGCTTCTTAAGAGAGTAGCCGATGAAAGGTTTAAGGAAACCCGAACGAAAGCTTATTTACCTAAGAAGATACCTGTAGTCTCATTCAATCGACTGGCACCGGTTGTTGCGGCGGCCTGTTTTGTATTTGCTTTTATTTTTTCAGGTGGAATGGATCTGTTTATTGACACTCCGGAAACACCGAGAAGTGTTGTTGTTGAACTTGATGACAGTTATATGACCGTTCAGCCGGAATGGGAATTTACTAAAGAGGTAGCACGCGCCACCAGAATAAACGGGTTGATGAACCAAATGGCCGGGCAAAACAGTTTTGGGTCATTGGTTTCATCGTCACAGCGGAGTAATTTTCAATCACTTTACAGGACACGGCGGTTTCCGCCTATGATTAGAACCTATCAATATCTGCAACCCAATTCTAACTAAGAGGTTAATAACAGCCGATAAAATTTGATAAAGAGTATATTTGGCCGCCGATTATCTTCCTGATTCAGGCAGATTTCGGCGGCTTTTTCTATATATTGTACCAAATATTTATAGTTTGCAGTTGCCTGCCAAAGGCTTAAGGTTTATTATAGAAAAGATTTATGAATGAAGTTGACACAGATCAATATTTTGGCTCATTAAAATTTGCCGAAGAAATTGGCAGAACCAGGGCACTTTCCTATTTGTCGGCCATTATCGCTCTTGGCCGTCAGGAGTTATTGCTTTCGGCATTTCAATATCTAAAGAAAAAACAGTTTGACAGAAAAGCAATATACGAGACTATTCTGCAGAGTTATCTGTTTCTTGGGTTTCCCAGGATGATTGAGGCGGCGATTGCTTTCAATGAAACATACGGTGATGCAACAGGCGCGTATGAGACAAATTTTGATCAAGTCTCTCCGGAAGAATCATCCAGGTGGTTTGAAAATGGTATAAATTTATGTAAGCAGGTTTATGGAAAAAACTATAAACAGTTAAAGGAAAGATTTATGTCTATTTCACCGGAGATGTTTCGTTGGATGGTTATTGAAGGTTATGGGAAGGTACTAACTCGCCCCGGATTGAGTCCCATCGAAAGAGAGTTGGCCGAAGTAGCCGCTTTGATTGTCGATCAAAGAGAGCGACAACTTATTTCACATATCATCGGAAGTCTCAATGTCGGTGCATCGATAACTTTGATTGAGCAGGTTAACAAGGATATAAGACTGCTGGCCGGTGAAAAGGCATATGAACTGGCGACTCGCCTAATATTAAAGGTAGAATCCAAGTATGACTCGTCGCATTAAAATACTAATTGGACTTCCGCTGTCGATATTTCTGCTTCTGTTTGTTTTTTATCTTATAGTATTTCAGTTTGGTCTTCTGGAGTATTTCGTTAATTATAAACTAAATCAAATTGTCGAAGATAAATTCCCCATTAGAATACAAGTCGGCGACATTGGAGGCAATTATCTTTCAATGTTAGAGATCAATAATATTACTATTCTTTACGATAATGGCGAAAACAGTTACAATATGGCTTATGTCCCTCATCTGATGACCGAATATACGCTAAGCGATCTTTTGCACGGGCAACTTCAATTTTCAAGAATATTTATTGATTCGGCTGAAATTTCAATCCAACAAAATAAACGAGGAGAGTGGCTGCTTCCCGAGCCAAAGATGAAAACTACAGAAGAGCGCAGGCCGCTGGAGTTTTCGATAGATGAATTGGGATTGAATGATTTGAAATTTAGTCTTATATCCTCATCAGACACGGTAACTTTTGATGATATTATTCTGGTGGCGCATGTTCTTGGACGCGACGACACATACTCTATCGATATTGATGCCCTCAGCTATTGGTCATCAGATTCCAGATTGTCGCTCAAATCGGGCGGCGGGAAAGCATCGCTGACCGGGAACAGTCTAATTTTTCAGGATATATTTGTCATAACCGATTCCTCCAATATTCAGCTTGCCGGACAGGTATTACTATCAAAATCGCCAAGTATAAGAGTTGACCTTAATGCGGAAAATCTAAATGTTGGTGAGATATTTTCGTTACTTGATATTGATTTAAATGGAAATCTGGCAACGGCCGGATTTGTAAAACTCGAAAAGGGTGGTTTATCCGGAGGAGTTACCTTATCGGGACTCTTTATGGATAAACGCTTTGATTCACTCTACACCGAATTTAAATTTGCCGATAATATCCTGACTTTCGACACTCTTAGCGGCAAAATATTGGGCGGCGCTTTTATTGAAGCCAACGGCGAAATAAATTTGGGTCTCCGGCCGGAAGAGTATTATCTCAATGGCAGAATAGAGAATTTCAATTTAACCAATCTGGTTTATAACTCTTTTGAAACTGACCTCAATGGTGACCTGCAATTAGCTGGCGAGGGGCTGGTGAATGAAAATCTTGTTTTGAATTTTAACCTTGATCTGGATGAATCATGGTTTGATCAATATCACGCCCATCAGGCCATTGGCGATCTGACAATTACGACCGACAGTATTTTATTTTACGATAACTTTGAAATAAGATATTTTGATAATAAATTTTTTGCCGAAGGGAAATTGGAATATGCTGGCGAGATTGATATTTCCGGTCGCGCCGAATTTAATGACTTATCTGCTTTCAACGACAAAATATTTATAAAAGAGCTGGGCGGACGAGGGAGATTTATCGGTGAAATGACCGGTGAATTGGCCAATCCCGATCTTTCCGGAATATTCCTGTCAGATTCATTATGGCTGTATCAAATTTACTCTTCTGGCGCCAGGTGTGAATTTGATATCGAACATTTTTTATATAATCGAGTTGGTCATGCAACCTTAAATCTTTTTGACGGCAATGCTTATGCGATGCCACTCGATAGTAGTCATATATTAATGGATATTGATTCTCAATATGTTTCAATTGTAAAGGCTGATTATTTTAATTCGTTCTTTAACCTCCAATGCAGAGGGAATCTCGACTATGAATCGTATCCGCAGGAATTGAAATTGGATAATATATACGCAAATCTATTTTCGCTTCCTTTGGAAAATAAAAGAGCGGTGGAAATATTAATTGATTCTGCCGGGTATCAGTTTGCACAGATTAAGCTTCAACGTCCGATCGGTTTCATCAATTGGAGCGGGAGAATAAATTATGATGAAACCTTAAATTTAACTATTAATAGTAAAGGTATTGATGTTGTTCCCTGGGTAAAACTGCTAACCGACGAATATGAAATAGGTGGGATATTTTCAGGGCAGACGCATTTATCCGGATCGTTTGAATCGCCATTGATAAATTATATCGGCAGGATCGATTCATTAAGCTATAAAGATCTCATACTGGGTGATTTGTATGCGGACTTTGATTATGCAGAAAAAAATATTGTTATCGATTCCCTTGCTTTGGATAGTTATGATGGATATTATACGGCAAAAGGTAATTATCCAATTAATCTGGCTTTGGTAGCAGTTGACAACCGCTTTCCTGAAAATGAACAGAATATTAAAATCCATGCTCAGGATGTCAAATTTGAACTTATAAGTTTGATACTCGATGAAGTGGAAGAGATGGTTGGCGATTTTGAATCTGAAATTGAATTAACAGGGACGCCGACAAAACCACGATTAAATGGAGTCGCCACGGTTAATAATGGATGGCTTAAGCTATATGATTTAACCGACACCCTTACAAACCTTAATATTGATTTAAAAATGATAGATAAAACAATTTATTTCAATCAAGTAAAAGCCAGTTGTAAAGATGGTAATATATTGGGCTCGGGCGACATGATTATTAATTCAATAGATGAATTTAATTATGATTTAAAATTTGAACTTGGCGATTTTCCTGCGACCTATGAATTGGGAGACATCTCTGCAACTACAGAAAGCTATTCTCTTACTGTGAAGGGAGCTAGTCCTCCACTAGTAACCGGGGATGGTATTGTTTCTGGTACAAATTATCTGGAACAATTTGCCGGAAGCGATGAGGGCTGGATCGTATTGGAAGCATTCGCTGGGGCGGAAAACTGGGATTTAAATTTAAACGTTGAATTCCCTTCCAATCTCTGGATTAAAAATGACGATATAGATGCAGAATTCTCAGGAAATTTGAACTTTATGAGAGAGAACGGTAAATGGCGATTTCTTGGAGCGCTCGAAATATTGCGGGGAAAAGGCTTCATGGCTGGCCGAACGTTCAGAATTGAGCCGGGTGGAATTATCAGTTATGAAGATATTGAATTCCTTAATCCGCGGCTCGATATATTGGCCTCGACAAAAATAAGGGGCGCTTCAACATCGAATATGGGAGAAGAGCCGACCACTCAATCATTTGACCTGCCGGTAAGAATTACAGGCACCCTTGATGAACCAATTATTGAGGCCGCCGAAGGATCCCGTCTTAGCACTGAACAAATGATTCCGGTTTTGTTTACCAATTATTATCAGGAGGATAATGGAGTAGAACGTCCGCCAAGCTGGTTCCAGGATAGGTTAACCAGTGTTACCGCCGATTACCTCAGTACCGAAATGACCAAGATCGGTTCCCGTTCGCTTGGGGTGGAAACCTTTGAAATTGATCCGGTGTATGGTGATAAGTATGATCCGCTTGGAACAAGGGTTACAGTCGGTTTTTATACCAATCCCAATCTTTATATTTACGGTCGATCAGCCTTATCCGGAACATCCGGGCAGCAGGTCGGCTTTGAGTACAGATTAAAAAGATTTATGTTGCTTGAGGGTCGAGCCGATGAAAACGATCTTTACCAGCTTTTTGTTAATTTTTACTGGGAGTATTAATGTGTAGAATTCGGCTATATTTTTTATTCATAACAGTCTTGGTATTACTCCCTTTTTCTTTTTCTTTTGCCCAATATTCTCAAGACAAAGATATTAATCGCTGGCTCAGAAAAGAAAAACCGGTAATCGACTCAATTCATATAGATTATCCAGATATTCCATCTGATACGGTATTTAAACCTTCAAAAGTAAAATCCGTTCTTTTTTCAAGAGTAACCGATCTGTTTCGGGCAATTAAAAAAGATCGCCGACGAAGAGTCCAAAGGGAAACGGTTCGCAGGGACACATCAGAAATAAAATATTTGTACCTTTCTCATGGTTTTTTGGGTGCAAATGTCGTTGAAACATTTGAGCCTATTCTGCCCGACTCAAATGTTTTGGTAAGAATTTCCATACATGAGGGCCGGCAATTTGTCTATGATAATATTCAGGTCGAAGGTAAATACGATATTAAATTCAGGAACCGATTACACGGTTTTGCGGACAATTATAAAAAAGGTAAGCCGGTTGATCCGTTTCAGTTAAAACAGACCGCCTATGATATGAAATCTGTTCTGGCCAATGAGGGTTATCCTTATGCCACTGTTGATTATTCAATAGATACTCTGCTTGATCTGAATACATCTGATATAAGATTTAATGTCCAATCAGATTCGCTTGTGCATTTTGGCAATGTTATAATAGACGGCGCTGAAAAATTTGATAAGATGCTGGTAAAAAGAGAAATCAGTTTTAATCCGGGGGATATATATCGCCGAAAAGATATCATCAATACGCAAAAACATCTTCTTGAAACCGGCTACTATCTCACTCTTTATCTTTCCAGTGCCTCAGCTGATACATCCGACTTGGTTAACCGTCTTAAACCCGATTTCGTTCTTAGTCTTCGGGAGAAAAAAACGCACTTTGTGTCATTAAAAACCGGTGCGGCGCAGGATTCTTTGAAGGATTTAACCTGGACCCTTTCCGGTTCATGGGGGAAGCGAAACTTGTTTCGATCCCGCCGATTGGAATTAACGGCCAAAGCGTCATTTATTGTTTTTACCGAGTGGCGTCTTAAGGATCACTGGTATCGCATTCGTTTAACCGAACCATGGTTTTTTGGCATAAGAATGCCGATGGCAGTGACGGCGCAGCTATCGCCCGGTGTCAGAACCCCTATTCTGGATCAGGATTATCGAAAAGAGAGCTGGTTCATTTCTGTCTCAACAACCAGGAATCTGGATGATCGAACCCGTTTAATTACGGGCCTTCAATACGAATCGGTCAATATCTACGGTCTTAGCCAGGAGGCCCAGGATAATCTCAAGCAGGATGAGGGTATCAGTTTCAGGCGAAAACTTTTTGCGAATTTAACCCGGGATACTCGAAATCATCCGTTTATTCCATCGCGAGGTTCATTAATCAATCTTCGAGCAGAATATATTGGCGGATTTCTCGGAGGCGATGATTCTTTCACACTATTGGAGGCAAGCTGGTCAAAATACCAGAAGGTTTGGCCGGGTTGGATATCGGCCTTTCGGTTTAAAGGGGGATATGTTCGCGAATTTGATAAATCGGAATCAGTCCCGGTTGACGATCGTTACTATATCGGTGGGGCCAATACTATTAGGGGTTTCTCAGAAGGGAGTCTTGGACCCAGATTTAGAACCGAGGATGGAGTTGTTCCCGAGGGCGCCAATATAATAATTGTGGCCAATCAGGAGTTTCGTTTCAGGCTTATTGGAAAATTCTGGGGTTCTATTTTCACCGATGTCGGCAACGGTTTTCGAAATGACCTTGAGATAAAATGGAACAACCTCGCTGTTTCTTATGGAGCCGGTCTTCAGTTTATTTCGCCGGCAGGGCCGATCAGGGTTGATTATGCTCGCCGATTGGAATCCAAATATATTTCCGCTGGAGATAAATTCCATTTTACCATCCTATACGCCTTTTGATTCGTATAATATTTCTTAAAAGGGGATGATTTAACTCCCTGTTGACAAAAATATTTATTTGACTATTATACGATACTTTGCAACGTAAAATATAATATGAGGTTTGAAACTTGAAGCAGATATATCTTGATAATAATGCCACAACTGCGGTAGATGAGCGCGTACTGGAAGTAATGCTGCCATATTTAAAAGGGAAGTATGGCAACCCCAGTTCTGTTCATAATTCCGGTCGGGAAGCTAAGGCTGCGATTGAAGAAGCCCGCGAAAAGGTAGCCAAATTTATTGCGGCCAATCCTTCGGAAATCTATTTTACATCAGGTGGGACCGAGTCGGATAATATTGCCTTAAAAGGCACCGCCTTTTTGAATAGGGATAAAAAGAATCATGTCATTGTTTCATCGATAGAGCATCATGCCATTATGGAGTCGGCCCATTACCTTGAAAAAGAAGGTTTCAAAGTTGACTATCTTGGAGTTGACAAGGAAGGATTTGTATCCCCTGAGGAGTTGAAAGACAAAATCACCGACAAAACATCAATTGTATCTATAATGCAGGCCAATAACGAGGTTGGAACCATCCAGGATATTCCCCGTTTATCAGCAATAACCAAAGAATCTGGTGCTATTTTTCACACCGACTCAGTTCAGGCGGCTGGTAAAATTAAGATTGATGTTGATGAACTTGGAGCAGACATGCTATCCATTTCGGGACATAAAACCTATGGACCAAAGGGTATTGGTATTATCTATATTCGAAAAGGTAAAAGAATTATACCGCTGTTCCACGGTGGTCATCATGAGAAAAAAAGACGCGCGGGCACAGAAAATGTCCCGGGGATTGTCGGACTCGGCGCCGCATTGGAATTGGCCGAATCATTGAGAGAGGCTGAACATAAACGACTTAATGATTTGGCGGAGTTTTTTATGGATGGTGTCATGAATGCGGTTCCAAATGTCTATTTGAACGGACCGCGAAACGATAAAAGAGTATCATCGACAGTCAATTTATCATTTGAATATATCGAAGGCGAGTCGATAATATTATCGCTGGATATGAAAGGAATAGCGGTCGCATCCGGGTCAGCATGTACATCCGGATCACTGTCGGCGTCGCATGTATTATCGGCCATGTCGGTTCCGGTTGAACTGGCTCAGGGTTCGATTCGATTTTCAATGGGCCGTTTCACGACCAAAGAGGATATCGAATACACAATTTTGGTTCTTCCGGAAATAATTGAGCGGCTCCGTTCAATGTCACCGCTATATTCAAAGAAATAGGTTAAAAGCTAAATATAAAATATTCGGGGTCGTGATTTCGGCCCCGTTTTTTTGGCGCATTATGTTAAAGAAGAAGAAAGTATTAGTGGCTGTCTCCGGAGGTGTTGACTCATCGACTGCCTTGCTTTTACTCAAGGAAGCCGGATATGATGTTATTGCCGGCCATATGAAGCTGTGGGATTATGAGGAAGTCGGCGGTGATCTATATAATGACGGCCGCTGTTGTTCAATCGATTCGATTAATGATCTGCACCAGCTTTGCAATGCGCATTCAATTCCGCTATATATTTTTAATTTCTCAAAACAGTTTGAGGAAGTAGTAATAGAGAATTTTGTTTCCGAATACAGGGCCGGACACACCCCCGGTCCTTGCGTAATATGTAATACCGAGCTGAAATGGAAATCACTCCTGAAAAAGGCCGAAGAACTGGAATCAGATTATATCGCCACCGGACATTATAGTCAGGTCGAGTATGATAATACGACAAATCGTTATCTTATTAAAAAAGGAATCGACAACTCTCGTGATCAGTCATATTTCCTCTGGGGGCTGGATCAAAGGGCGCTGTCCAGAACATTGCTTCCGCTGGGCAGATATGAAAAATTTAGAATCAGAGAAATCGCACAAATGATGAATCTTAAAACTGCCGAAAAATCCGAATCAAGAGAGAACTGCTTCATCGCTGATGATAACTATCATCGCTTTTTAAAAGAATGGGAGGAAAAAAGGGGGAGACATTTTGAGCCGGGAGAAATTCTGAATGAGCGGGGAGAAATCCTGGGACAGCATCAGGGAACCGTTTTTTATACAATCGGACAGAGAAAAGGTCTGGGTATTTCCAATCCGACACCTCTTTACGTAAAACAGATAGATGCCGAAAATAACAGAATTATTGTCGGAGATGACAAGGCACTTTTTAAAAATGAAATGACTGTCAAGAATATTAATTGGATAGCCTGCGAAAATCCACCAAATAAAATCAAAGCAAAAGTCAAGATCCGCTATCTTCATAAGGCCGCATCGGCAATAATCACTGTTACCGATAAATCTTCGGCCGATGTTGTTTTCGATGAAAACCAGCGTGCTATTACCCCGGGTCAATCGGCAGTATTTTATGATAAAAATATTGTTCTCGGTGGCGGTATAATCTCTTAAAAAAAATAGTTGAATTAAACCCAATATCAGCTTAATTTCAAATGTATGTAACATAAAAATAAAGTGAGGCAAATTATGCTTAAAGCAACATTTCAGGGTCACAGTTGCGTTTCAATTACCGATGGCAAGCAGAATATTATTATCGATCCGTTTCTGACCGGAAATCCACAGGCCGCCGCCAAGGCCGAGGATATCAAAGCTGATTTTATTTTAGTGACGCATGGCCACGGCGATCATCTGGGTGATGCAGTTGATATCGCCAAAAGAAACAATGCGACTATTATTGCACCAAACGAATTGGCGATCTATATTCAAAAACAGGGAGCCGAAGCGCATCCTATGCATATCGGCGGGGCCTATGAATTTCCGTTTGGGCGTGTAAAGCTGACCATTGCGCATCATGGTTCGGCCGCCGGCGATGGTCTGGAATACACCGGAAATCCATGTGGATTTCTAATTTATATGGATGGCAAAACAATCTATCATGCCGGTGATACAGGGCTGTTTTACGACATGAAACTAATCGGCGATATGAATGAAATTGATCTCGCTTTCCTGCCAATCGGTGATAACTTCACGATGGGAGTCACCGACGCCGTTAAGGCAGTTGAGTTTTTAAATCCAAAAAAGGTGGTGCCGATTCATTATAAGACATGGCCGCTTATTGATACGGAACCGACCGAATTTGCCGATAAGTTAAAAGGATCAAAAACTGATGTAGTAATAATAGAGCCGGGAAAATCGTTGGAATTTTGACCAAGAAGTTGAACCTGTTTGGGGACAGACATAGGCGTACTTAAAGTGATACTATAAATAATATGGCTAAGAAAATAATAATCTGGGGGATAGTTTCAGTTATCGTTGTCGTTATTCTCGGCGCCGTGGCCGTAGCTATTTTCCTGCCTAAAGAGAAAATAAAAGAGATAGCGCTAGAGAAGATATCATCGGCGCTTCACCGGGAAGTTACAATTGATGATATCTCAGTATCATATTTGGGCGGTTTGGGCGTTCAGCTTAATGGGATTAAAATATCGAATCCAGAAGGCTTCGACTGGAGCCAATTCCTGGAGGCAAAAGGTCTCGATATCAAACTGCAGCTTTGGCCGTTATTGAGAAAGAATATCCAGGTCGACAGGTTGATACTTATCGAACCGAAAATAGCTCTTCTTAAAACGAGAAAAGGACAAATTAATTATATATTCGGCCTGATTGATTCGGTGGCACCACCTCCTATTAAAGACGATCTTCCGCAGGAATCGGAATTGGCCATAGCCGCCATTTCTTTTGACAATTTCAGCATAGAAAACGGCCATATCGATTATGTCGATGATTCATCCCAAACCGGTCTTACCGTTTATGGATTAAACCTAAAAACAAAATTGACAAGTCCGGAAAATATGGTCTATCAAATCATCGGCGAGTTGGAAACTGATTCAATAATAATTAATAGTGCCGGTGAAAGTGAACTGAGTATTCCCACCCTGACCATTGCATCATCGTTTAATAGCCGCATCGATCTTAAAAAAAAGCAGGCGATTTTGTCCGACAGCGAAATCGAGATCAATGGTTGGAAATTTGATATCAAGGCTGGTATTCCCAACACCGAGACATTGGATTATTTCAATCTTGAGGTGGTATATGATAAAAAGACTTTAACCGATGTTATCGCCTGGCTGCCCCCGGAATATAATTATATACCGGATGGCTATTCTGTATCCGGTGACCTAGGATTTAAGGCAGCATTGAAATACAACGCCCAAGCTAAAGAGAAGATAAAATATAACGGCAGTGCCGAAATTAATAATTTAAAATTATCTATCGAGAGTCCTAAGAGCGATATTGGAGTAGGTCTTGTTGGTCTCGAATTTGTAAATGGCACCGTCGGAATGAATTTAAAAGGTGGTTCCTTGGATGGCAATCCATT
>CBFCZE010000070.1:0-14285 GCA_965602655.1 uncultured bacterium | reverse complement strand
TATCTTTTGAATTGGAACAGCCTATTAATTGAGAAATAATGAGATATGCTAAAATTAATAGACAGCAAAAAAATAGACGCTTCATAAAACACCTCCTAAAAATCTACGAGCCTTAAACCAGTTTTATATTTTCTGCTTCTTAACTCCGTTAGAAATTTAGATCAATAGAGGTATTCCTCCGCGTCACGTTTAAAGACTATTATCTATACAAAATATAATAGTAATTTTTCCTCTGTCAAGTGTTTTTATAAGGAATTGTCGAGGTTTGAAAGGAATCGTTTATTCTATTACTTAACCAGCACCATCTTTTTGGTTTCGACAAATTCACCGGCAGTAAGGCGGTAGAAATAGATTCCTGAAGCGGTCTCATTTCCATAACTGTCCCGGCCATCCCATAATACGCTGTTCCTGCCGGGAAAGACCATATCATAGTTCCAGTCACGGACAGCCTGGCCCAGTATGTTATAAATGGTAAGCTTGACCGGTGAAATCCGCGGAAGCTCAAAATCTATCCGGGTGGACATATTAAACGGATTGGGATAATTCTGCGCCAGCTCATATCCGGATGGAATTACATCCGGGTTTTCGGGAGCATCGGTGGCTTCGCCGGACAGTTTGAGAATATATATATCAGAGCCGCCGGATGTGAACGAATAGGTGTGGCCTATCAGCATATAATCGCGATTTGGCTCCTGAAAAATCACCCGACCGATATCCGATTTGGAACCGCCATAGGTCCGCTCCCATATAGAGTTCCCGGCCGGATCGGTTTTAATTACGTAAATGTCAAGAAGTCTTGTTCCGGAACCTTCCATTATTCCGGTGAGAATATAGCCGCCATCCATAGCCAACTGAACCGAATAGGCGCGGTCCTCTTTTGCTCCGCCATAAGTCTGATCCCAGAGGAAATTACCATCGGAATCGGTTTTGACAAGATAAGCATCATAAAACCCGGCGCCGTACGAGGCGGTCCATCCAGAAAATAGAAAACCGCCATCGAAAGCAATTTCAACGTCGCTTCCAAAATCGGCCCCGGTTCCACCAAACGTTTTGGCCCAGAGCGAATCACCATTGGCGTCTGCTTTAACGGCATACAGACTGCTGTATCCGGTACCGAATGATCCGGTCGAACCGATAGCGATATAGCTATCATTGGCCAACTGCCTGACCGCAACGCCCGACTCCCCGCCGCTCCCGCCAAAGGTGCGGGTCCAGAGAGTATCGCCCAGTGAATCTGTTTTTATCAAATATAAATCCGAGTATCCGGCGCCGTAGGAATCGGTGTTGCCGCAGATAATGAAGCCTTTATCGGATGTTATCTCAACCGACCAGCCTTCGTCCTGAGTAATGCCGCCGTATGTTTTATCCCATATTTTATTTCCAAGTGAGTCGGTTCGCACCAAATAAATATCGCTTTCGCCGCGACCATAGGTCCGAGTCGAGCCAACTATTATATAACCGTCATCATCGGTCTGCTTGATATCACGGCCATATTCGGTATCGGCGCCACCATACGTCCGGCACCAGAGCGTATCCCCGGCCGAATTTACCTTTAGCAGATAAAAGTCAAACTCGCCGGCACCATCGGAATAGGTACTGCCGATTATGGCCACACAATTATCTGCGGTCGGAATTCCGGAGTATCCTTCCTCATTATATTTACCGCCATAATTTGTCGACCAGACAAGATCCTGACCATATGATGGTACAATAACAAGAAAAGATAGAACAATGAGCAAAAAGGTATGTGGAATCCAATTTCCTTTTTTGGTTCGCATCGGAACCTTCCTATTTTCTTTTTTCAATCCGCTGTATAAATTTTGAACAGCCGTCTTTGTTAGAACTATCGGATTATCCCCTCAACACTTTAGCGGTATTTCAGATATTTTTTGGTAATGACCATCCGGCAAGTTTTTAGGGGCCATTTATTTCTGAGAATATTTGTATTTACAAATAGACTGTAGATTGCTCCCATAACTTTGAAAATTTTCCCGATATGCGCTAAGCCTATCAACAGAATTGACTTAGTAGATTCTGTATGGGATGATACCTATACTCGTCTCCAAAACTGCTTTCAGGTGGGTATACACTTTCACTGCTTTCCCCTTGTCGGATAACCTGTTAACGACAATAATCCGAGACGGCACCGCCCTTGCCTTGAAATCAGGCAAACAACCATGTCTTGCCAAAGGAGCAAAGAGATGAGAAAAGGAAAACTGCTGCAGATAATCTTATTTGCAGTAATACTATTGATGGGAATCGTTCCCGGTATTCAGGCTCAGGAAAGCGCCTCGATTTCTGCTACGGCGACGGTTCTGCCGTCGATGTCAGTAACCGGTGACAACAACCTTATATTTGGTACGGTTCTGCCCGATGTAGACAAATCGGTCGATAAGGCGACCTCCGGTTTTGCCGGGGCGTTTCATATTCAGGGCAATAACAGCTCTGAGATTACGGTTGATTTTGTTCTGCCGACCGATCTTTACACATCCGATTCATCATCGACCATGACAATAGTCTTTACTGACACTGACGCTTCCTATGACGAT
This sequence comes from uncultured bacterium, assembly GCA_965602655.1. GTDB lineage: Bacteria > Zixibacteria > MSB-5A5 > GN15 > PGXB01 > JAAERC01. Next base: position 11,736 of record CBFCZE010000070.1, on the reverse strand, counting down.
GAAACCGGCGGCGGGCAATCCTCACCAACCGGCGTTATCGATCCGCGTGGCCTGGCAACTTTGAATTTGGGTGCCAGCGGAGCCATGGATGTCTGGCTCGGCGGTACTGTGCAGCCATCAATAACGCAAACCGGCGGAGATTATGCGGCTGATGTTACCATTTCGATAACATATACCGGTAATTAGCTGTTGGAATATTGAACTTTGTGCCTCGCAAACGGCTTTAAACCGGCCGTAACGTCGATTATTGCTTGACTTTTATGCCCTTTTGGGTATTTTTCTGATGTTCTTATCATATCAGAATGGATACCAAAAGTGGTGTTTAAGTTTGTTTTATATTTAATAGCTTTTATTCTTTTTGTTGCCGCAATTTCATATTCCGATTCAGGCGTATCGGCCAGTATCCGGATTTCGGCGATTGTCGAACAGCCATTAGGTTTAAGCAGCGTCTCTTTGTCAGAATTGGAAGCTCCCGAATTTGAAAATAGCATCTCCGGTATTGAATATAATTCCGAACATCAATTGCTTGTTAGAATACCTCAAAATGAATCGGCCGTCTGTATTATAGAAACAATAGATGGAGATCAGTTCTACTATTCGGTGTCCGAAGATCTTCTTCCTGTGGCCTCTATCAATAGCGTATCAGATATTATGCCGGCGATAAATCAAATCACGGTAATTTATACTGAGAATTAGAATCGCTTATAAAGTAATTTCGATATTGACATCGTTATATAAACTTCAATAATTTCAGGTATGGTTCTATTCAATAAAATAAAAGGTTGGCTGCTTATTTTCGGCATTATTCTGATTCTGTTATTTTCAGCCGATATTACCCTGGGCCAGGTCAGCGGTGTCTCGGTTGTTAGTGATTTGACTTTTGGAAATGTTCTGGGCGGAGTTCCCCAAAAAATAGACAAGGCTACTCCCGGTCCGGCGGCGGAGTTTCTTGTTACCGGGATAGCCGGTTCAGATGTAACAATTGAATTTACACTCCCGACCTACATGAATGACGGCACCTACAACATGCAGATGATTTTCAACAATACCGATTGTGCTGTGGACTCCAGCGCCAGTCCTGATCAGACCAGCCCCGATTATGATAATCTCGATCCATGGGACGTTATCAGCTATACCATCGGATCTGGCGGTATAGCTGTCTGGCTCGGCGGAAAGGTAGTTCCCAAACTGCTTCAGGATCCCGGTTCCTACACGGCCGATGTTGTAATCACGGTGACATTTATTGCTCGGTAAAAAATTTTTACGTCAAAATAAACCGGAAAACCTCCTCCCCCGCAGAAAGTCTGCCAATAAGAAAGAAAATATTTTAAACTTAAAATCGCCTGTTCGGCAATTGCACAAACAATCTAACTGACCGACAATTTTACGGTTCCGTCAAAAAAAGTGGAGGCAAAATCCTATATGGGACGCCGCCCATTTATCTCGAAAAAATGTCGCATTTTGCAAAAATTTTTCTAAAAAACTGTTAAGTAATAACTTCGACTGTCGATTAATCAGATATGTTAAATGTTTAAACAGTTAGAAATTAATTGCACATATTTTAAAAAAGGGAGATAGACATGCAGGTCTATTCAAGGATGAAAAAAGTAAAACTGGTTGCCGTGACAATAATTGCTCTGGCGTTGATTGCCGGACCGGCATCCGTATCGGCTCAAGATGTTGCTGTCGGACAAGCGACCGCAACCGTACTCGCGGTTCTTACCGTTACCGCCCCCCAGGATCTTGCTTTTGGCAACATTCTCCAGGGCGTTCTCGCAACAGTTGCCAGAACTGATGCCGCCAACGCCGGAATCTTTCAGATTGCCGGTGAAGGTAGCCTTAATCAGGAAGTATCTATGCATATGCAGCTTCCGGATTACCTCTGGAACGCCGGAGCCGGTGTCCAGGACCGACTGGTTATTGCCTTTAGCGCCACCGATGCTACTGTCGATACGACCGCCGGTACACCGGATACACCGGGAGGTGGGGCATTTGTGGGTGTCGATCCGCAAAATCTGGCAGACGTCGGCATGGGTGGTACTGATGATGTTATTAGGATTTATCTCGGCGGGACGGTTCATCCGACTCCGGACCAACGGGCAGGTTCTTACTCAGCTGATATTATTTTAACCGCCGCATATACTGGTGATTAATTGGACGTGTGGAGTTAGATAGGAGAAAAAATGTTTAAATACAATAAAACAAAGTTATTTTCTGCGATATCATTGATATTGCTAACCCTGTCGTTCGGCGTTAGCGTCAACGCCCAGGATGTCAGCACCGGACAGGCCACTGCTACCGTATTGGCTGTCCTGGCTGTAACGGCTCCCGCAGATCTGGTTTTTGGCAATGTTCTTCAGGGCGTTCTCAAGGCTGTTCCCAGAACCGACGCCAATGCCGGTATCTTCAATATAGCTGGTGAGGGGACTAACAATCAGGAAGTCTCAATGCACCTTCAGCTGCCGGATTATCTCTGGAACTCCGCGGCAGGTGTTCAGGATCGTCTTGTAATTGCCTTTAGCAGCACAGATTGCACGATTGACACAACCGCTGGAACTCCGGCCGCACCCGGGCTGGGCGCCATTGTGGGAACAGACCCGCAAAATCTGGCCGATACCGGAATGGGCGGGAATGACAGCGTAATCCGAATTTATCTGGGCGGCACGGTTCATCCGGCACCGGATCAAAGAGCCGGTTCATATACGGCCGACATTATTTTAACCGCCGCTTATACCGGAGATTGATAAACGCAGGATTAAAGAATTGAAAGAATAATTTGACTTTGAAAACATAATTTTCAAAATTATCTTCAAGGGGTTTGATGGATCAAATCCCTTGAAGACGTAAATTTTTAGATACATAGGATGGTAAAATTATGAAATGTAAGTGGAACTCATGTCGGCGACCAGCCGCCTTTTTCATTGTACTGTTATTATTTCCATTTATTAGTCTAACGGCCGGAATCCTGGTGGCTCCCACGTCTGTTATTCTCTCTGACAATGACCGCACCGGACGACTGACTGTCCAGAATCCTTCCGATGCCCCCAAAGAGGTATCGATTCAATTTGGATTCGGCATTCCGCAATCCGATAGTCTCGGGAAGGTAAAACTGAGACTTCAGGATACATCCGAAGTGGATCACCCTCGTTCAGCCATGAATTGGATAAGAGCATTTCCCAGACGGGTGGTGCTGGCGCCGGGTGCAACGCAGGTGGTAAGATTTGTGGCGAATCCGCCCACAGACCTTCCCGATGGCGAATACTGGGCCAGGATTGTTGTCAGATCGCAGGATAGTCAGGCGCAACTGCCGGATGCCGGTGATTTGGAAGCTATTACAACCCGGCTGAATATGGTTATGCAGACAGCCATTGTTTTAAAATATCGGACCGGCGATCTGATTGCCAAACTGGGCGTTATTGACACCGAGATTGAACGATCTGATTCGCTTGTGGCGGTTTCGATTGATATGGAAAATCAGGGTAATGTTTCATATGTCGGTGTTCTCATATGTAATCTCTACGATGCCAACAATGTTGAAATTACTACACGACGAATCAATATAGCCGTTTATGATGATATCAAAAGACGTGTCGAATTGCCGGTTGGAATAAGTGATTACAGACAGCCGTTTCATGTTGATATTGTCATTGAAAACGAGGGACGTAAGGATGTTCCGGCTGATGAGTTAATTCCGGGCAACCGGCTGGAATATTCAATGACGGTACCGTAACAGAAAAGATTTTGGGCTGTTAAATAATTGAAAAGGTATGTTTGGTTTAAGAAACATAAATAGTTTTATTGGAAGAATAACTCTGCTTCTGATTCCACTGATAGTTTTTGTATCTTCGGTCGGATTCGCTCAGACTTCGGAAACCGAAGAGATTGTGGTTAAATTGGAAATTCCAAGGCTAATGCAGAAGGATATTTTTGTCCTTTATGATGGTACCGATATATATGTTTCGCTAAATGAGCTTTTTACGCTGCTGGAAATCAATCTTAAAGAAGATTTTTTGCACGCCGTTTTTTCGGGCGAATATCTCATCCCTGATAATAAATTTGAACTAAACCTCTCGCGCTACAAGGCGAAATGTTTCGGCAAAGAAATAATCCTTGACAGTTCATTATACATCGTCACCGAATACAATCTTTATATGAAGCTTAAGGCTTTCGAACAGATTTTTAATCTTAAAATGTTTTTTAATTTCTCAGAATTAAGTATCTATATGCCGCTTGAAAAAGACTTCCCTATTTATCAAAGACTGAAAAGGCAAAAAGAGCATAAAAAGCTAAGAGAAACAAGAGTAGCCTTAAAAGATGTATATGAAATGCCGCCGGAAAAAGAAATTTTTTCGGGCGGGGTTGCCGATTGGATGGTTTCCAGTAATCCTGTCGGCGGCGGTGATACCTATCTCAATCTCGGAATCGGGAGCATACTTTTTAATGGTGATTTCGCCATTTCCGGCTCAGGTAGCAAGCGAACCGGCCTTGATAAGGATAATATTAAATACAAATGGCATTATGTTATCGATGACAGAAAATATATTACTCAGGCAGAATTCGGAAATATAAATGCCGGCAATTATATGGCCCGAAGCCTAAAAGGCATTATGGTTACCAATCGGCCGCAAATCAGGCGGAAATATTTCCAGACAATTAACCTCAACGATCGTATTGGTACCGGCTGGGAAGTTGAGCTATACGTAAACAACAAACTAGTCGATTTTACAACTACCGATGAAAACGGCGAATATAATTTTCTGGTTGATACCGAGTATGGCCGAACTAAAATCACACTAAAAATGTTCGGTCCCAATGGGGAAATCAGAACCGAGGAAAAACTGTCAACCGTTCCTTTTAATCTTATTCCCAAAAAAGAATATGAATACACAATCGCCGGCGGAAAGCAAAAATATTACGGCGATGAAAAAAATTATATTCAAATGAACGGTTTATACGGTCTCTTCGGCAAACTTACCGTCGGTATGAACTCCGATATTCCTGTGGGCAATGATGATGAGGAAAAACCAACAACAGCGATAGAAGCCACATATCAGGTACTTGGCAATACACTTGTCAGTGCTTCCTACTCCTCCAATTATGCCATGCAATTTGACATGAGCATGAGAAATGTTTCTATTGCCAGTGTTACGGCCAGGTATGTCAAATATTATAAAAATCAATTTCGCAATCGTATGGGGCAATTAAATGCCTTATCGCTGGCAGTGACATCACCGATTAAATTTGGCCGAAGTTATATAGGTTTGCGATTCAGGTACACACGCGACAATTACGAAAGTTATAATACAAATAACTTAAGTATTGGATTGAAGGCAATGGCTCTTAAATCCCATCTGAATTATATAGGCAACTTTAGAAAATCAATTTACTCGACCCGAATCGAGACTACCTCACTGAGCAAAATTATCCTATCATCATCACTACTTAGAATAATAAGACCCCAAGTAGCCATAAGTTATGATCATAATACAAACAGGCTTTCCAAGATAGGTCTTTACCTGTATAAAAGACTGTTCAGGCGAGGACAGTTATCGCTATCTCTTGAAGATAATCGAACTTTTAATTCCAAATCGATAATGCTGACCTTTAATCTGTCGACCGATTTTGCCGATTTCACCTCTCGGGGAATTTATTCAAACAGGCAAATAGGATTTAACCAGATGCAAAGGGGATCAATCAGATATAACCGTCATATGAAGTCATTCCGCTTTATAAAAAGAAATGGCATCGGCGCCGGTTCAGCGGTAATCTCGCCGTTTTTAGATGATAACTACAACGGCCTTCTCGATATCGGCGAATCGACCTTATCTGACCTAAAAACCAGAATCGGCGGCGCCAGCGTTATCAGAAAAAGAGATGAAAAATTTGCGTTTTATGATAACCTCAGGCCGTATGATCCCTACCTTGTCGAAATTGATCCCTACAGCCTCGACAATCCGATGCTGACCCCGGCTCATGAAAATTACAGGGTGATATTAAAGCCGAACACCATTACGGCAATTAATATCCCGGTTGTCACTGCCGGTGAAATTGCCGGAAAGGTTGACCGCAAGATAAAAGACGGTTCGGTTGGGATTGGCGGTATCAGATTGATAATAGTCAACGAAATTACCGGTAAAGAAACCGAACTGATTACATTTAACAGCGGTGAGTTTTTCCATATCGGTCTGGTTCCCGGGATGTATCGGGCCTATATCGACCCCAAACAGCTTGAAAGATACGGCTATGAATCCGAGCCCCCCTATAACCGCTTTCAGGTAAAAGCGGTCACCGGTGGCGATTACATCAGCAATATCAATTTTATAATTGAAGCCAAATAACTCTGTTTTTACCCTCTTCTATTCCCTAAAAACCTTATTTTCAAGCATTATTTGTGCCTCACGGAAAAACCGAATTTTGGCGGGAACAAATTTCATTTATTGACTGTTTTGATACATAATTGGTGGTTTTAAATGTAAATAAGCCAAATTAATATTACACAAATAAATAAGGAGCTTTACTATGAATCGGAAACTTATTTTCATCGGAGTGATTTTTGGACTTTTAATGACTTCTATTGCCTCAACCGCTGATGAATACGAGATTGACGTGGTCCACTCTTCGATTGGATTCTCCGTACGGCATTTGTTGATTTCAAATGTAACAGGTAATTTTAACGATTTTTCGGGAAAATTGTTGTTCGATGAGCAGGATATTACCAAGTCCTCAATTGACATAGTCATTAAGACGGACGGCATTAACACAAATAATGTTGATCGTGATAATCATCTTCGATCCGCCGATTTTTTTAATGCCGAGAAATTCCCGGAGATAACCTTCAAAAGCAACAAAGTCGAAAAAGCCGACGACGGTTTTACTCTGAACGGGACACTTACCATGCATGGTGTCTCAAAAGATATTTCTATTCCCTTCGAATTTATCGGAAAGGCAAAGGGGCCGATGGGAAAAGACCATCTGGGTTTTGAGGGACATACAAAATTAAATCGAAAAGATTTCGGAATTACCTGGAACAAGACGCTTGATGAGGGCGGACTGGCCGTTGGAAACGAAGTTAAGATCGAGTTGAATATCGAAGCTATAAAAAAGTAATTGTTTGTAATGGTTGATAAAAAACCGCCGGAGAATTAACCCGGCGGTTTTTTATTTGAATTTTAATTATAGTTTCTCTTCCTTAAGATCAACTACTTCATCTTCATCATATCCAAGAAATTTAAAATCAATAATCCCATTGGCTGCATGACAATTATTACAGCTTAAAGAGCCTTCCCGGCGAATAGCGTGACTGATTTCCATAGATGCATCCTGGGGAATCCAGCGCGCTTCGACATTTATTAATCGGCTGGCGTCATCGTAGGAATCCCCGTTCCATTGATCGGCGTCCATGTAAGACATGAATTTATCCATCATATAATACTTGAACATCCAGCCGTACATCCGTTTCATCATGCTGTGTTGCATCTCAATTCCGGCCGCTTTGTCAGGGTCGCCTGTTGTATAATAAGTCGGCAGATTATATGGCAGGTACATCCCGCCAAAAGGGGTGATATTCTGAAGATCTATATGCTGTTTGCCATTAAATAGCTTCATCGGATACAGTTTTGACGGCCGGCCGTTTTTGGCAATCGGTCGCATCTTGTTTTCATACCAGCTGTCATAGTCATAATCAGCGAATTCCGGCCAGATATGAGTCGGATTGTAAAATTTATATAAATCCCTGCCATTTGGGTTATCGCCAATGGCATTCCCCAGAAAAGTCCCGTCGCCATTCCACCAGAGATAGACAATTCCGCTGCCCGGCTCTGTATCTTTGACAATATCGGAATATACCCAGATTCCGTGATCTTCTTCGAATAGCGGCGTGTTAAAATCCCGCATGGTAGCGTTATCGGAATGAAGGCTGGGTATATGGCAGGTTTGGCAGGCAATTAATTCCGTATGATCGTTTAGATAATCGGCCAGCTCTTCATTCTCAGAATGCGGTTCGGCATCGTGACAATTCGTGCAGGCAACTTCGACATCCGGTAAATCGTTAGCCATCATTGTTGTCGTATGAGTTCCTTTGGCAATCAAATGCCCCTCGGTAACATGACAGTCAATACAGTCCATACCGGCGGCGGCATGCACATCCCATCGCGGATTAAACGGTGTTCCCCGTTTGCTTCCGGGATGAGGGATGCGCGGACGTTCATGACCCAGATTGGCCAGACTTTGATGATATTCAGTAAATTCCTCGTCGATATAAATATCGCCGCCCATATTATGCTGATGACACCGCAGGCAGGCCTCCGCAATCGGTCGCGTCACCGACATCGCCGCTTTCATAGACCTGTCCTGCGCCCACCTGGCACGCCCGTCTTTATCAGTTACAACTTGCTTTTGATTCATATCATATGCAACGGCATGACAAATAAGACAATCGATGGCGTCTGTTTCCATTTCGAGAGGCTTGTAGCCGGGCATCATATCACCCAGCGGAGCGGCATACTGCCCGCCGATATGACACTGCCCGCAACCTTCGGATAAGGTGTCGCCATGTTCCAAAACGACCAATGCCGCCCAGGCGGTCATAGCGAATGAGCCCGGCTTGGGACACGGGCGGTTTATCTTACCCATCGAGAAATTATCAGCCAACTCACCATTAAACCCATAAACATTTGGATGCTTATTAGTATAAAAACGATAATGCGACGATCCAACCAGATTGCTCATCATATCAACCGATTTTATCTCTTTGGTCGAGGCGTCCTCCACCTCAATACGCTCATGACATCCCAGGCAGGTTCGAGGGCCCTCATAGACTAAAATACTACTATCCCGGAATATGCCGATATGGCCAAATTCGTCTTCTAAATTGTTGGTCAATTCGACAGCCGTTATTTCGAACTCTTCACCGGTAATGCTTTCAACAGAAAATTCTATTTCTCCCGGTCTGACATCAGCCGGAAGCATTAAATTGATAATTTTAGACCAATTGGCATACGTCACAACCACAATAATTAACAATATGGCTACTATTGTAAGAAATATTTTCATATCCTCTTCCCCATTTTAATTTAGTCTTTTGCATAAAATAAGACAACATCGGTCTAAAATCAAGACGGCAATATATTTTTTCTTCTACAACATAAAGAATTTGTGTTTTTGAGGAACAGAAAAATCAAATACCCCCGGCAGGACGATGTTAGAACTTTTGAGGCGTTGATTGAGTATTTTAGAGGAGTTGCTTGATTCCCACCGCCGACCCGAGTTTATCCTGTTATGCGGGAGGTTATGAGCCTGTACAATTTGCCTTTTCCATAAATAGGAAACACAGTCGTCATCCGAGGACATTTGGATGATTCAATAGAAAATGTTTCTAATTAATTTCCAGTCTTATACAAAATTATTTAGCCAGATAAATCAAAACCCTGTGGTCTTGTTGAGTATTATCATTGGTTCTCAATAGCTTGTTTAAGATTTTGCACCATAGCGGTTTCTTCGGTGGAATTTGCCAATTCTTCAGCCCGGATTAGATACTTAGACGATCGCGCCAAATCATTCAGTTTAAAATATGCGGCGGCAGAATGATAATGAGCCGTAAAACTTAATTTGTCCCTCTCGATCCAGCGATCGGCAAGCTCGATACACCGTTCGTAATTTTCAAGTCGATATTGAAGGGTCGCAAAATTCTCAATAATCGCAATATCGGTGCTATCAAGGTCGTACGCTTTCTGCATGATAATATGGCCCCGATCAAGCTGATCATCCTGAAGAAATATTACAGCGGCATTCATCAGTCCGACGGCGTTGTCAGGAAATATTCGAACCATTCTTTCGGCAAGTTTGGGAAGCTTATCCTGCTGGTTAAACTCGCGAAAATATTTTATCAAAAACATATGTCCGCCAAAATTGGCGCTGTCGACAGCAAACAGATGATTAATATATTTCCAAGCCAAATTTTTGTCGCCCTTTTCCAGATAGATATTAGCCAGTCTTCCCGTTATAAAAATAGAATCTTTCTTATTGTAAGGTGGTTCATTCCAGGCTTTGGTGGCATATCTTAATTGACGGTCATGTAGAATCGGCATCCCTTTTGATAGATTACATAAGATTGAGTATTCTTTGTAAAGATTTTTGTATTTGGCGACCTCGATGATCTCTTCAAAACGGTCGCATGATTTTATAACCGAACTATTCACCCCTACCAGCGAAAATGTTATTCCAAAAGCAATTAGAACGGCCGGGATCACGGTAGGGGGCAGTGATCGATCGTCTCTGGCTGTAAATACTATTAGACCTGCCGGGATAAACATAAAGGCGGCCAGTGAAAATAGATCCCAATCACGCGGCCCACTGAGTTGGGGAGCAAAGAAGAGCATGAACATTGCCGGCGGAACCAACATAAAAAGCGCCATCATGATTCTCCGTTTAGATTGATCGGTTATGTTTTTGACCTTAATAAAAATGAAAGAAAGCCATATCGGAAGTCCTGCTAACGCCGACAAAATAAGCCAGTTAAAAAGGTTAGATAAATGATGCAGAGTAAAAAAGCCCATGTCGTACCCTTCGTAGGGAAAAAGCGGAAGAAGGTACATACCTGTATTAATGATATTAACTGTACGGAATATATATAGCAAAAGAATTCCTGCGATGGCAATAAAGCCCAACCAGCACAAAATTCGACAAGCGCGATCAGTATCATCTGCATAATATAGTACTATCGTTGATACCAGAAGTCCCGATATAAAAATCAGGGCCGCTGAGTGCATTAATCCGGCCAGAAGAAATAAAATAGTGAGTGTATGGAGCCTACCACTACCGTCAATCGCTTTCAAGGCCGATAGTATGATAAAAGGAATCATTGCAGCCAAGATGGAATAGCTTTCGACATAGCCGAAAAACAAAACGGTTACTCCCGAGGAAAACATGATCAGAAACAAGAGAATAGATTGAGATGACTTTAAGTACGAGGCCAGTCGGAAAATGCCAATTATAAAGGTAATGCCGCAAAGCGCACTTATTATGTGGTAACTTAGCGCTATGGAGTCTTTGCCGAGCGGTTCCAGTATATACCTGAAAAAAGCGGCGTGAATGTAAAAATCGCCGATTTCGGTTGGTAACCATAATTTACCGGTCGATATCTGTCTGATACGAAGGTAGCCGTCGCCGAGGAACTTTGTTTGGACAGAATAAATCAGGCAGAAAATAAAAAATGTTACTGAAATTAAAATCAAAAACGCAATCTGCCCTTTCACGGATCTGGCAATACTTCTTGCCAATTTGTTGAGATTGTCGATTAGCTTTTGGGATACAGCCGGAATAAAAGATATGGCAATGATAAGAAAAATCATCCACTGCCACCAGTCCGGTAGAAATTTGGCGATGTTTACTCCCCAGAACTGCTTAATATCAAACAGTACCGAGCCCAAGTTCAGGGCAAAGATAATAATAAGTACAAAATATATTTTTGGCAGGTGGTTTTGTTTTTTCATGAAATTCTCACCCGATTTATTCCTACCAAATTAAATAGTTAACAACGAATACGCCACAATAATCTGTGTGGACGAATATATTTTATCCTCACAAATCCGCAATATTCGTAGTAATTTACCTAGTTGGGAAACCGAAATCTACGACGAGATGACTGCCTAATTCATTGGCAGGTAATGTGTTATTAAAAAATACCCCCGGCAGGACTCGAACCTGCTACCCTCTGCTTAGAAGGCAGATGCTCTATCC
>CBFCZE010000069.1:0-14826 GCA_965602655.1 uncultured bacterium | reverse complement strand
ATTGAAAACCTGGATCCGGGTGCATCCTCCAGTACATCATTTAAGGTTACTATCAACGAAAGCACCCCGAGTCAGACCGAAATCGAAAATATCGGTTCGATTCTGTTCCCGGATGAAAGTAAGCTGTCCGATACCGCTAAAACTATCGTACAGGAAAAACCGACTCCGCAACTTGATATAAGTAAGGAAGTTGATCTCGCTACAGCTTATGCCGGTGAGATTTTAACCTATACAATTTCTATTTCCAACACCGGTGATGTCGCCGATGAGGATGTCTGGGTAACCGACCCGATTCCTCAGAATGCAACCTATGTTGACGGTTCCGTAACCGGCGGCGGTGACTATAATACTCAGACGGAGACGGTCAATTGGAACATCTCGGTGCCGGCCGGTGGCTCATCGCCCGATCTAACCTTTAAAGTATCGATAAACAAGGGGACACCGGATCAGACCTTAATCAGGAATATCGGCTCAATTTTGTATCCCGATGAAACCTTCCAATCGGATACCGCTTTAACGACTGTGAAAGTCGGTCCATCGCCTGATTTGGATATTTCCAAAACGGTTGATAAGCCGACAGCTTATGCCGGCGATACGCTGACTTATACGATTTCTGTTTCTAATAGTGGCGAGGCCGCCGATGAGGCAGTTTGGGTGACTGATCCGATTCCTCAGAATGCGACTTATATTGACGGTTCGGTGACCGGCGGTGGTGTCTATGATGCGCAGATGAGAATAATCGATTGGAACATTTCGGTTCCGGCCGGTGGTTCAGTATCTGATATGATTTTTAAGGTTACAATTGATGAAACAACTCCGGCTCAGACCGAGATAGAAAATATCGGTTCAATTCTGTTCCCGGATGACAGCAGGCTGTCGGATACTGCCAAAACTATCGTTCTGGAAACCCCAACACCGGATATTGAAATTGACAAAACAGTCGATTCGCTGGTAGCCTCACCCGGCAGTATTCTAACCTATAGCCTTGAGTTTACCAATACCGGAAACACCGCGATCACCCAGATTACCGCCTGGGACAAGTTGCCCGACTTCACTTCATACGTAGATGGCAGTGCTACTGCCGGCGGTTCCTATGATGAAACCGATAATCAGGTCAACTGGGACTGGCAGGTAGGTTCGATTGCACCAGGACACTCGATTGATTTATCATTTAAAGTAAAAATGGACGACGATGCCATACAGGGGACACAGATTACCAATATCGGTTCGGCCGCTTTGCCGGTTGAGCAGTCTGTTGTAAGTAAGGTAAGCGGTATCCAATACGAAACTCTGGATACGGTGCACTCTAATCCGGTGATAACGGTGGTTGATATTAAAACCGGTGAGGATGACCTGACTATATTTAAGGAAGTCAGTGATACCTATACCGCTCCCGGAAATATTTTGACCTATGATCTAACCATTACCAATACCGGCTCAGAGAACCTGAATAATATCGTTTTTGCCGATACCATTCCGACTCATACCGAGTATATCCCCGGTTCGGCCACCGGCGGTGCCATCTATGATGGTACAGATGGAAGCTTAACCTGGACTATCGGATCGCTGGATCAAAATCAGGCGGTGATGTATCAGTTTAATGTTATAGTTGATCAGGATGCTCCTGATGCGGCTATCATATACAATCAGGCCTTTATAATTGAGCCGACAACAATTAACGGAAATATCGTCACAACCACGATTCTCAGAAAACATATATCGGTGCATAAGTCGGTTGATAAAGACCAGGTAACCATAGGTGATACTCTTACTTACACGATAACCTACAGCAATAATTCTCTGGCCGATGTTGATAATGTTATTATCACCGATACCCTCGCAACCGGATTGAATTATATTCTGGGCTCAGCGACGTCGGGTGGATTGTATAATCCGATTAATGAGACATTAGTCTGGAGAATCCGAAAGGTTCCGGCTGGCGGCTCAGGGTCGGTCAGTTTCAGCGTTGAGATTGATGAATCAGTTCCGAATCAAAGCGCAATTGAGAATTTTGTAATATTCTCCGGCGATAATATTCCAATTGATACCAGTAATCAGGTGATTGTTACTGTTTCTTTCCCGGAAATGGTAATGAGTAAAACAGTCGATCAGGTAATAGCTATTCCGGGCGATACGGTAACATATACTATTAATAGCTTTAATGACGGCGCCGGTCCGCTCAATAACGCCGTTGTTATTGATACTTTGCCGGATAATTTCGAATATGTTTCCGGGACCGCCACTGTTAACGGAACATCTGTTACGGTAACGGGCACCGATATTTTAACAATACCGGTAGGAACTATGGAGGCTGGCGAATCGGCTGAGGTCATTTACGATCTGGCTATATTATCATCGGCTGACAGAACGATGACTCATGTCAATTCGGCAATACTACGAGGTACGAATAATTCCGGGACGACTTTGGAATTCGGTCCGGTGCAGGCAATAGTATCGTTGCAGACGCCCCGATTAACGATTACCAAAAGAGCCGAAGTGACCAGCTCTATCGCCGGAAGCTTTGTACCGTTTGAAATTACAATAACCAATAATGCCAATATTACAATCAGTAATGTTATAGTCACCGACTCGATGTCATCAGGTTTCTTCTATGTCGAAGGTTCTTCGATTATTGATGGTGCCGCTGTTTCCGATCCAACCGGTACCAATCCTTATTATTGGTTTGTCGGTACTATTAATCCCGGCCAGACAATTACGCTGCAGTATATTGCTCAGCTGGGTACTTCGGTCCCGTCGGGTCCGGCGAAGAATACAGCCTGGGCGGCAGGCACGGTTGGCGGTGAATCGGTCAGGACGACCAATGTCATAGCTCGGGTCAATGTGATAACGACCAATATACCGGGCGCTATTCGCGGCAAGATTATTGTCGATTGTGATGGCGATGGTATTGCCGACACCGATTCGATGCCGACCGAGATAGACATTTACCTTGACGATGGTTCCAACTCGAAGGCGAATGAAAAAGGCATGTTCTACTTTGGAACTGTCCGCGCCGGTGAACATCTGGTGGCGCTCGATATTCGTGATCTTATCGACTATGAATTGGCTGAGGGTCAGGATGGTTCGGTTCTCGTTTATGTTCATGAGGCCGGCGAATCTTACGTTACTTTTCGGATTTGCCCGGCCTACCCGAAACTGTCGATAACCAAAGAAGCGGCAATTTTACCGAAGATTAAGGTTTCCAAAACGGCTAATCTCAGTGACAGCATGATAACCGATTCAAATACGGTCACTATTAATTATGACATATTAATAGAAAGCAGTTTTGGAGTTCAGCCGGGTGAGGTGGTTGTTGTCGACTCATTCCCGGATGAAACCCGAAGGATAATTATTGATGACGATACCGGGGAACTGTCCGACACCGGCAAAGTTCTCATATACGTCATAGATTCTCCCGGTCAAAAACGTTTAACGCAATCGGTTTATTACTCATTGGATGAACTTGATTTCGATGTCGATTACTTTCTGACAAACAGTTTTTATCTTGAGGGCGTTGTCAATGTCGAAAGTGAAAAATCGACACCGGTAAAAAGCAGTCCGGTCGAGTTATCGATTGGACCGTTTAACTCAGTTGCCGCCGGCGAAATCAATTTGAAGGTAATTGCCGCTCATTTCATTACGGCCAAGGCATATCTTCAGGATAAAGATTTACCGCTTATTGCCGATCTGGCCGATTCGATAAGTAAGTATCCCGATATTAAAGTCAAAGTAGAGGGTCATGCTGATTATCGTCGAATTCATAACGATGAGTTCCCATCGAACTGGGAGTTGTCAACGGCGCGGGCCAAATCGGTTGTTGACAAATTTACCGGATTTCATGGTATTGACAGTTCGCTTTTCAAGTATGAGGGTTTTGCCGCGACTCGTCCGATAGACCGCGGACATAGTGAAGCCTCCTGGTGGAAAAACCGGCGGGCCGAAGTTATTCTTAGCGGTTCTATAATGGGCGGCCTTGAATTCAACGGCGACCTGAACCAGAAATGGAGACAATCGACACTGTTGGAGCTGGAGCCGACGCAATGGGATACTTTGTTATTTGCTTCTGATACAAAATCTGAAACAGAGTTGATTAACACCTGGGAGGTTTTGATAACCATAAACAATATCGGACCGGGTAAAGCCGACAAAGTTGTCATAGAAGATCCGCTTCCGATAGGTGCTATCTATGAAGAAGGAAGTACCACTGTAAATGGCCACGAAGTCTCGGCCAAACTTGATGCGGATAATAATCTGGTTATCGGCTCCGGCGATATTCCGGAGGGCAACAAAGTTGAAATCCGTTATCGTATTCGAGCCGCAGAGAAATCAACCATAACCGGCGGTGGTAAGGCTGTTGTCGAAATTGAACACCGTGATATCGGCATTGTTAAACAAGAATCCAACCCAATTCGATTCTATTAGAATTGTATTATACTATAAAAAAGGGAGAAGCTGTTTTGGGCTTCTCACTTTATTTTTCCATAATATCTGCGACAATCAATTAGCTTTTACCAGAATTAAACGATTGCCGTCATTACGATCGGCCAGTAATAATGTCCGAAGCGGAAGCCATTCTTCGGCGGTGTAATCAGTTTTAGTCAGAATGAGTGAACGAACGACAGTCAGACTTTTTTTATCATTTTTATCTGTCTTTGCTGAATGGACAATAAAGTTTCCGGCTTCATTTTCAATGCTGTTATCTTCGGGGTAATGTATCAAGTCAAGTCCCTTCAGATCCAAGGTCAACTCGATATTTTGACTCATCAGACAGGGGAAGTGCATCGGCGAGGTTCTCTGATTATGATATAGCTCGGTATTAATGGGCAGGTTGGCCAGAATTCCATATGCTGATTCTCCCAGGATTAGCTCAATTCTATCTTGCTTATCGATTGTTAGTGAATCAAGTTCAAACTGAAAGCCGTAGATAGTCTTAAGGTCCGTAAACTCACTGGGATTGCAACCGGTAAGTTTGGCATTTTTAAAAATGGACGACACTAATTCTTCAAAATATGTAAAAGCTTCATTTTTCATACCAGCAATTTGCAAATACTGATTAAAGTAATTGGTGGCGCTAAAATATCCTGAACCGGTAAAGTTCTTTTTATCTGCATCATACGATAATTCAATCCTGATGTTATTGGTACTGGTTTTGTCCAATCCGTTAATTCGAATATTCGGTTTTTCATCGTTACCGGCCCGCCAGGCCATACGGCTGAAAAAGCTCAACGGCCCGCTTTTGATTTCGCTTGTAATGGGATCATAATAGGCAGCCAGATTTTCACCAGATAGCCAGAGACCGAGCGTACTCAATTGAGTTAATTCGGCAACATCTACATTTATATTTCCAAAACCGGGGTTGAGAAATACCGGAAGAGTTTTAATATTTGCTTTCGAAAATAATGCCGCCGCCAAAACCGCCCGGTCGAGTGCGTGTCCATAGGTAGATGAATATGTCTTAACGGCCGGACGCGGATCCGATAACCAGTATCTCCAGGGATAATCGATATAGGTCGTTTTATCATTGACATATCCGGCAATTAAACGAGTCTTTTCCCGGTCAGTATTGGCACCATCCAATAACGAATCGAGTTGCTCTTTTAGATTTTTGTCCCCAACGGCGGCTTTATCAAAATAAGTCCTTATATGTGCCCCCAGACTGGACCAATCTTTCCAGGTTGACCAGAGGACAAAAGATTCATTGTCCTCTATATTTTCGGGCGGAGGAAAAGTTTTAGCATCGTATGGTCCTCTTTGCCAGCTGTACATATCCAGTCCCAGAGACTCATCGGTGCTTTTTATTGGAGCCGGAGAGCCGGGGAATTCATAGATATTGGGCCACCACCCTGACGGCAATTCGAAACCAAACCATGATTTAATAACCGGTTCGTCCCGGACAAATGTCCAGCTGCCATCCCAGCCGCGGCGAAATGGCTCTTTATCTTCAATTGAATAGGCGATTTCCAGAATACAGGGAAGTTCAATTCCCTCATGAAGCAGCATCATTTCACGCATGTTGGCATAATCGTAAGCATTTAAAAGTCCATCGGGCAACGTCTCCACAATTCCGTCCGGACCGGTTTCCCACCATTGATTATCTCGCCAGGTCCGAACCGTTTCCATATTAAATGAACAGCGCGCGGCATCATACGGTACACGAACATCGCCATAATGTCTAATAGCAATATCGGTATTGATCCAAATTATGCGATGGATATATTTTGTATACCGACCGTCTTTGTTTAATCGAATTCTTTCGCTATCAAACAGAAAAACCGCATCTTCACTGGCCATATCTAATCCGACGTCGGCTTCTTTCATCAGCAGCGAAATGTCATGGGCGCCGTCTATCGATTGTTGTGCCGAGACGTTTGCAGTAACCGAAAATACAAGGCCGATTATTACCAGGACAAGAGTATTGAGTTTATTTAACGATTTCATTTTGTGCCACCTTTCACGGCCCGAAAAACGGTGGAGGTATATTCTGTACCTTCCACTATGGCTTTTCGGAAACCTTTATAACCTTCGGGCGGTATCTGGCGCCGTTTAATATCAATTATTTGCTTAACAATAAAGTTCTTTTTTCCCATTTCACTGCTTCCTTTGAAATAAACATAAGTATCGTCAATTTCCAAACTATCTTCAGGTTCCGCTACCTTATACCCCTTGGGTAGGCCGATTGTTTCAACGGCGTCAACATGCTCGGTAAAATATAAAAAGACGTCATCATTTCGCTCTTCCGGCCAATCGTACGCACCTCGGAATAAAATACGATTGTTCATAATAATCTGCATCATGGGACTTTGGAATTCCAAAGTTTCGCCGATTTTCCGGACATATTGAGGGAACCGATATTTTATTTTCCACCACATCGGCGTTTTAAAATCAAGAATATCACCGTATTCAAAATCAATGATTTCCACCTGTTCACCGACTTTGCTGAAAATCCTCGCTAATGTATTTCTGATTTGTGAGAGAGGAAACCAGTATACCATACCCCGCAAGTAGCCATCAACTGCTCCATCGGAACGAAGCTCCATAGTTGCCTCAAGAGTTCCATCCGGCAGTATCTTTCCCTTGTTTGAAACCAACAGCGGCGATTGCTCGGGAGGGCTGTAGGGAATATTATCCAGAGTTTCACCTTCCGGTGATCCGATAAGATAATGCTGTTCGGCTTCGAGCAGACTCCAGATGTCATTGTCATAAGGCACCCAGGTCGGATCATACATGACAAATCGTCCGTTAGATTTTTTCAGCGCCACCACACAATGGTTAAATTGATCGGCCGGTACTTCATCGATTCTGGCCCCGGCAAACGTCATGGCGCCATAGGAGTCCATTCCGGCGGCGCGCATCATTGTTATCAGCATCCCTGCAATATCTTTACAGACGCCGCTGCGCTGTTCGAAAATCATCTCACCTGAATGAAGTGTATAACCCTCACCCTTACCCATTGTTTGTCCACTGTATCTAATATTCTGGGCAACCCAGTGGACCAGCTCGAAAGCCTTTTCTTCTTCGGTTCCGTTGGTGACACCGGCTCTGGCAAAGATTTCGTCAACTTTGTCTTTGATGGCGTCGGTATATTCAAACTGTTTCTCATTGACATCAAAAAACCAGCGGCTCTTGGCTTCCCAGCTGTCAACAGTGGCCATAACTACCTTTGTGTGCATATCGGTATTTTCAGGCCGATACAGCTCCGGTTTCCAGGCGGGAATATCTTTGCGCCACCAGGCATAAGTGGTTGTGTCGGCATTGTAGGAAGTGCTGCTGTATAATGTTCCGTTGTAAACCTGCGATTGCAGACGTTTTTCGGCCGGGAGCTTAAGTACATATTTTTTAAATACAATTGGCGAGGTATCTCTGAAAACAACAATTTCAAAATACTCTCCCGGCATTGGCGGAGTAAAATCAATATCGCTGTCCGCTCCATCTTTTTCGGAATCCAAAAGGGCATAGGAATACCCTTTTTTAAAGATTGTAATTTCAACTCCATCGCCGACCCGCAAGCGCGGAAGCTGAAGCAGTTTATATCTGTCCTGCCAGTAGATGCCTGACTGTGGCGCCGGGACATCGATTATATTTTCAATCGAAATAGGAATAAGTGAGTCGCCGCGAATAATATTGACCTTTAGAATTTCAACATAGTTGGTGAGCGGTTCATAATGCCATTTTAAGACAGCATGTTTTTTGCAGCCCTCTTCGGTCAGGATTTTATGAAGCAGATAACTGCTGATATTTGAAATCCCGCGCTCGTCGACGCGGTTAACAACCGAATCGAAGACGATTAGATATGGAGCATCATCATAATCTTCGGCCTTGCCGGCATTTTCGAGTTTGGAGAATACCGTTGGCGGGGATTTATCGCCGGGCGGTAAAGATACGTCTGTTTGAGCCAGAGATGATATTGAAACTATAAGCATAAGAAAAAAGATAAAATATATTTTCATAATCTACTTCTCCTGTGGAGATATATTAATTTTTACGGTAATTATTATTTTGAATGGCCAAAACATTCCTTTGCTATTCTTTATGCTCGCTTTGCCGAACGTGGGTTGTTTTAGAATCTATAATATCAAAAGAAAATTTCCAAGAGATTTCCTGACTTTATTGGTTGATCCGATTGAAATTGATTTTTTGGACTAAATTGTTATATAATAAGCTATGAGTGAATCTAATAAAAATACGGCGGTAGTAATCAAGAGCCATCGGTCAGATTTCCCCAATCCTCTTGTTTTAAAAAAAGGTGAAAAATTGATGGTCAGCTCTAAAAAGACGAGTTTTGCCGGATGGATCTGGTGTACCGCCCCCGATGGAAACAGCGGTTGGATTCCCGTAAATTTCACCGAAAGAATCGAAGATGGTTGCCGGATGCTTGTCGATTATGATGCCACCGAATTGTCGGTAATGGTTGGCGAGAAATTGACCATTTTTTCAGAGGAAAGTGACTGGGTTTGGTGTATTAATAGCAAAAATCAAAAAGGCTGGGTTCCGCTGGAAAATGTTAGAAAATGCCGATAAAAACTATAGGATTGTATCGGCGGCGGATAGACCAAACCTTCTGGACATTGCCGACGAAGTAGTGCTTTTATCATGGCTGGAGTTTATGCTTCATGATCAGGTGGCGAATATATATTGGAGCCGGCTTTATGATGATTTTCCGGAATATCAGTTTTGTATGATGGATAACGAAAGTAATGCGATTATATCATCAGGCAACTGTATTCCTCTTCATTATGAAGGGACGCCTGATGATTTACCTGAAGAAGGCTGGGATTGGGCTTTGCAGAAAGGATTTGATGATAATTTGAATGACGCTTCTCCCAATATTTTGTGTGCGCTTTCAATTACAATTCATCCGGCTTATCGCGACAAAGGACTCAGCCGGAAAATGATACAAATAATGAAAGAAATCGGCCGTTCTCAAAATCTAAAGGTTTTGATTGCGCCGGTTCGGCCGTTTATGAAAAGTATCTACCCGTTAATGCCTATTGAAAAATATCTTAAATGGCGCGACGATGATGGTTTACCGTTTGACGCCTGGATGCGGGTTCATGCGCGGGACGGCGGACGGGTAATAAAAAGCTGTCCTGAATCGATGCGAATTACCGGAACGGTTTCCGAGTGGGAAGAGTGGACCGGTCAGAGATTCCCGGAAAGCGGAATTTATACGATTCATGGCGCTCTGGTGCCGATAGAAATCGACCGTCAATCCGATATAGGTGAATATATCGAGCCGAATGTCTGGATGTACCATTCAATTTAGTAACGTAATCAGCCGATTATAATATAAAAGATCAGAAGGAATTGTATGCCCCGAAGAAGATATAACCATATTATTGGCATTTTTATCTTATTAATAGTTTCTGTCCTGATTCTATTTAACGCCTTTGCCAGTCCAAGGCTGATTTGTGATTATTGCAAAAGGGTGATTACCGACGGCAATTATATTTCGGTCGAAGACAAGTATTTTCACGCTGAGCATTTCTTTTGCGCCGAGTGTTCGAAATCACTGGTCGATCAAAAGTTTTTTAAAGAAAGTGATAAATATTACTGCGAAAACTGTTATGACGATAAATTTGTTCCCAAATGCCAAAAGTGCGGCGAATCAATTCAAGGTCGATATTATGAGTTTGACGGGAAAATATATCATAAAAAATGTTATGAAAAGTTTATTGCCCCCAGATGCAGTTTGTGTCAGGGGATAATTGACGGAGAATACATAATTGATTTTTGGGGAAATAAGTATCACAAATATCATCAGGGTAAGGACCCAATCTGCGGTTACTGCGGGCGATATATCTCCGAGTCTGTTTCTCAGGGTGGTCATCAATATGACGATGGTCGGTATATTTGCGGAATATGTAAAAGAAATACGATAGATGATATACGCGACGCCGAAAAATTGAAAATATTTATTATACAAAAGTTGAAAAAATTTGGACTCGAGATCAACGCCGATAAAATAAAACTACAGCTTGTGGATAAAAACAGATTGAGCTCGCTTTTTTCGGATCGGGTCAAGGATTATGCCGGACTGACCACATTTGAGGAGACTACAATTCCCGGCAAAGCTGTCTCAAAAAAGTTTAATGTCTATATTCTGCACGGAATGCCCGGGAAAAATTTCAAGGCGACTATGGCTCATGAGTTGATGCATGTCTGGTTATATAGTAATGCGCCATTAGAAATGGATCCGGCTCTGACCGAGGGCAGTTGTAACTATGCCTCATATCTTTTACTTCAGAATGACCGAAGTAAACAGGTTGCATATATTCTCGATCGTATGGAAAAGGATCCGAACATATTTTATGGTGATGGATATCGCCGGGTCAAAAAGATGGTTCGTCGTATGGGTGTTGAGGCCTGGCTGGAATTCCTAAAAGACAACAAGAATTTCCCTCCCGGCTATTGATTCTATAATGCCAAGCGGGAACAGAACTGTATAACGTCGTGTCATCGGATAACCGTTAATACTTGTTCAACTGTCCCTATGTAAGGTTGTTGTCGGATTCGTCCGCGCCGATTGTAGAGACTGTGTTATCACAGCAAAGAATGCGACAACTATTGCCACCATTCCGGATACCAGAAAAGGCCATAAATCCAGAGTCATCCGATGGGCGAAATTGCTGAGCCATCGGTCCATAGCATAATAAGCTATGGGCCATGCAATTATCATTCCTATGATTATCAGTTTCATAAAATCGGTCAGGAGTAGTCTGATAATCCCACTTATGCTCGATCCCAATACTTTTCGAATGGCAATCTCACGGCGGCGTTGTTGTGTGGCAAGTGTTACCAAACCGAGCAGACCCAAACAGGCCACAATAATAGCAAGACTTGAAAACACTGCGATTTCATTACCAAACTGCCTTTCCTTCTCAAATTGTCTTCCGAAAGATTCATCCAGAAAAGAATAATTGAAGGGCTGATCGGGAAACAGTTCGCTGAATTTGGCTTCAAGCTCCGCCAGCGCACCTGTGATGTTGTCCCCGGGGGTTTTGACCATGACATAACTTGCCCAGTCCTGAGCATATTCCAGCACCATTGATTTACAGGCCATTCTTGCCGGTCCCCAATTAATATCCTCAACTACACCGATAATTTGTGCCACCTCCGGTTCTCCATCGGGTTCGCGGCGAAAATCCAGGGTCTTTCCGAGAGGCTCCTCCCAGCCAAGTTCATGTTTCAATGTTTCGTTGATCATTATCAAATAGGGCGAATTATCGGGAGGATCTTCGGGAAATGAGCGACCCTCGATAATTCTAACTTCCAGGATTTCCAAGAATCCTTCGTCGACCCAGAGGCGATCGGCCCCAACTTGATTGTCGAAATCAGATCCCTCGGGCGTCACGCCGGTGTGATGAAGCGATCCGCCCGGCAGGCGATATACCGAACCGACCGATAAGGCCGACGGTACACCGAGAAGTTCATTGCGCAGGCGGCGTGCATTGTCTTCAGGGTGAATAGAAATAACCTGGTCGCGGTTGAATCCAAAATCACGATCCATCAAATACCCCACCTGGTTTGTTACTACCAGAGTGCAAAAGATCAGGGCTACCGAAATGGTAAACTGGGCCACAACAAATATGCTTCTAATCGCCGCTCCTTTTTTCCCGGAATGAAATTCTCCTTTGAGGACAGCCGTCGGCCTGAACCGGGATAACACGATGGCTGGATATAATCCGGTCAGCACACCAATAACGATCGCCACACCAAATAAGGCCCCGATAACATCCGGACTGTCGAAAGAATTAAATTCGACACTCTTGCCGAGGAACAACTCCATATAGGGTAAGGTCGCCTCCAGGATTATTAGTGCAATGGCCGTCGCTATAACTATCATAATGACCGATTCGCCCAGAAATTGAAGCCTTAGCTGTGTTACACTGGAACCAATTACTTTTCGGATGCCGACTTCGCGCGCTCGTCGTACCGCCCGCGCACAGGACAGATTAATAAAATTTAATGACGCTATAAGAAGTATCATGATGCCGATCACACAGAGAATATACACCCGAGTGGCATCATTTTTATCAGTGTTTAATCCGTCATAGAGTATGTCGCTGGAACCCAGGTGAATATCGGACAGCGGTTGCAGCACAGGGATATCCCTGGGTTCATATCCATATTTATGTTGAAAGGAAAGCAATTGTGTTTCAATTTTTTTTAAATCAGCATTTTCACGAACGAGTAAATAACCGTTCAGTGATCGGCGATCCCAGCTATCCCACCAATAAGGGTTTATGCTGATATCCACCGGCATAAGTCCATCAAACTGAAGGTGTGACTGTTTGGGCGGGTCGGCAACGATGGCCGCAACAAATGCATCCGGGTAGGCCGGAATGCTCAAAGCCTTCCCGAGAGGATCTTCTTCGCCAAACAATGTTGCCGCAAAACTTTCGGTTAGCATTATCCCGTTTGGATTTTCCAGTCCGTTGGAGTCGCCGCGAAGAACATCAAAGTCGAACATTCGCAAGAATCCCGGATCGACAAACCTCATTCTTGCTTTTATTTTGCCGGATTCATCATCCGGATTTGCCGCATCCAACCGCCCGATTTTCTTCTCCCAGTACCAGACATGACGGGTCATATCCAATACCTCGGGGATCTCTTCTTTCGCCTTAGTAATTAATGGACCGGGAACAACGGCTTGCCGCTCACCGCTATCCTCGAATTGAATCAGAATTCGATAAATCTGTCCGGCCTTTTCGTGAAATCGGTCGTATGAGAATTCCTCAACCAGATACAGCGAGATCAACAAACACGAGGCCAAACCAATTGCAAAGCCAAAAATATTGATGAAAGTGTAATACTTATTGCGAATATGACATCGAAAAGCGGTTTTGAAAAACGTTTTTAACATGACAATTTCCCTCCGGATATTTACCCTGTCACCGTTTTGACCAGACCAGTTTTAACACAATATTATATACAGTAATATCGTCCCAAAAGTTACGCGTTTTTTACAATCCGGGATTTCCCATATAAATAAAGGTCCCAAAGACATAATTAACTCATTCGGTATTTTGAATATACAAATATCTCTTCGGATTATCAATAGCTATTCGGTTTTCCTGCGTGATCGCTTTCATGAACACAAAGATAACGGCGTTTTGCCGTCGCCAATTCCCCTGACGCTGTTTCCGGGTATATCTTCGCCGTTTCCCCCAAAGAAAACCATGTCTTTCAGTAACTTTTCATACTAACTTTTCTAACCCGGAATTATCAAATATCAACTCCAACTACCCGGAGAATTTATATTGCAGGCAGTATAACATATTTATATGTTTTGGCGGTTGTATGTGTATTTGAATTAAAAAATATTATGGGGAGGTTAGAAATGAATTTTAGATTGATAGTTATACTTTTATTGCTATTGCTTTTAATTTTTTGCAGTTGCGAAAACTCTGTCGAGCCGGCCAATGATGTCGGCTGGAAAATTGATAAGCTGTATTTCGATTACGAGTTGCCCAGCTATGTCAATGTTATGTTTCAGGTGACCGACATGGGCAACAGCGGTATCGCCGATTTGCAGACAGGCGATTTTATGGTATATGAAGACGGTGTTGCATATTCACCGACCGAATCGTTCCCGATAATAAGAAAGCGGGAAAATATACCGTATACGCTTAAGACGGTTCTTTTATTGGACAACAGCGCCAGTGTGGGGGCCAATATTGATGAGATAAAAAGTGCGGCGGTGACGCTGGTTGACAACATTACCCGCAAGCAGGAGTTTGCCATATACAAATTCTCCGAGACGCCGGAGCTGATTGCAGATTTTACCAGCGATGTATCGGCTTTGACCGAGGCGATAAACTCCATCGAGTTAGGTTTTGCCACAACCGATTTGTATGGTGCCATTATTGCCGGGATTACCCGCTGGACCGATTATTATACGCTTGATTCAATCCAGCAGGGATTTATGATCGCCTTGACCGACGGCAGCGATACTCAGCACTCGCACACGTTGCAAGAGGCTCTCGATGCTCGAGAGAACCGGCGCATTTATACGGTCGGTTTGGGTGCCGAAATAGATCCCTCGGTATTGAATCAACTGGGCAATGTGGGTAATTTTCTTATCGACAACGTCAGCGATGTAGTCGAAAAATTCACCGAGATTCAGCAAAAAATCATTTCCTGGGCAAACAGTTATTACTGGCTAAATTATATGAGTCCCACCCGGGGAGATTATGAACATACTTTTAAACTGGCCATAATCGGTAATGAAAATCGCCACAGCAGCGGATATATCGCGGAAACATTTTCGAGTAACGGCTTTTTCTCGGTTCTGGAGGGATTGTATATCAATGCCACCGGATCTGT
>CBFCZE010000068.1:0-14832 GCA_965602655.1 uncultured bacterium | reverse complement strand
TAAACAGATCAAACTTTTTCTAATAATCATTTTGCCTCCATATTGTCCAATGGAGTTACTTATTCATTAGACAATATCCCCAATAAATTGGGACCCGCACAAATATAATACATTTATTCATTAAATAAAAGACTTTCATCAATTTCAGTACGTCCGTATATTTAGTAGTACTGAATAACACAGACTAAAAGGAAACAAGCCTTATATGCATAACTTTCTTATAACCAGTATCCTCCGCTTTTTTACAACCGCCGGATTAATCCTTATTATATTCTCGAATTCATCCAATTCATCCGATATATTTGACGAATCAATTGATGTCGACACTCTTGGCCCAAGCCAGATTCACCGGATAATGGCCCAGAAAAAAGCCGAGACGTTAGGACGCCGGAGTGCGGCTGCAAACCGCACGGAACCATACCGTTACGACCAGACAGAATTTGACGTCAGTTTTTACAGCGTTGAAATCGAGATTGATGTTCCCACCGAGGAAATTTTTGGAACGGTAACGACCGAAGCCAAATCGCTTACAGTTGATCTATTATACATTGAAATCGACCTGGTAAGCGTTTTGACAATTGACAATATTACTTCTGACACCCATACCCTGAACTATACGCGCAGTGGTGATCGAATAACCATTGAGCTTGATAAGTTATATCAGCCGGGGGAATATTTCAGATTCACAATCGCTTATTTTGGCCATCCTGAAGCGGCTGGACTTGATGGTTTTCGTTTTGGTACCAATGATGGTTATCCTATTGTATCTACCTTATCCGAACCGTATATGTCCCGAACCTGGTGGCCCTGCAAAGACAGAAATGATGACAAAGCCGACTCGATGGATATTTTTATCACCTGTGCTAACAACCTTTTCTGCGCTTCCAACGGGACATTGATTGATACTACCCAAAACGGCGACGATACCTGGACCTTCAATTATGAGGTTCGTTACCCGATTGTAACCTATCTTTTCTCGGTGGCAATCTCCGAATTTACCGTCTGGACTGATTGGTATCACTACAGCCCGACCGACTCGATGCCGATTGTGAACCATGTTTACCCTGACTATTATGAATACTCTCAAACATCGGATCATTGGGGTGCGACACCATACATACTGGAGGTTTTCACCGATATATTCGGCGAATATCCTTTCCTGAATGAAAAATATGGACACGCCAATTTCCAATGGGGCGGGGGCATGGAACATCAAACCTGTACCTCTATGGGCGGGAGTCCTTTCGGGTTTTCAGAACCGGTTGTCGTTCATGAGGCGTCTCATCAGTGGTGGGGAGATATGATAACCTGTAATAACTGGCACGAAATTTGGCTTAATGAGGGATTTGCATCATACAGCGAGGCGCTTTATTATGAGGTAAAAGATGGTGTCGATGCCTACCACAGTTATATGAGTGACATGGCGGACGGCGGCGGCACATACTCGGGTACGATATATGTTTATGATACTACCAGCGTCGGCAATATTTTCAGCCTGATTGTTTATGATAAAGGCGCCTGTGTTTTACACATGCTTCGACATATAGTTGGCGATGAGACCTTTTTTGATATTCTTGGGGCATATTACAGCAGTGTCTATAAGCATGCCGATGCGACCACCGAGCAATTTAAAAATATCTGCGAATCCGTTTCCGGAATGGAGCTGGATTATTTCTTTGATCAATGGATTTATGGTACTTACCGTCCAAATTATCGGTATTCCTATTTATCCGAGCTCGACAACAGCGATGGTTTATACTGGACCTATGTTAATATAAGACAAATGCAAACAACCTACCCCCAGACATTCACCATGCCGCTTGATATCGTATTATATTATTCGCCCTTTACTTCGGATACATTTAACATTGTCAATGATACCGACGACAGCACCTATATTTTTAAAACCGAACTATTGCCGATAGGTGCCGCAGTTGACCCTCGTGATTGGGTATTGAAATATACCAGTCAGGCAACTTTTTTCCAGCTCCTCCCTTTCCCGTTGGATGATGCCGACCAGTATGCTGAATACGAAGACGCCGTCATCGCCCGGGGCGGATATGGGCAAAAAAACTATGAAATATCATCAGGAAATCTTCCTGACGGCTTGGAACTTAGCTCCACAACCGGCATCATTTCCGGAATACCGACTGAATTCGGTGATTTCACATTCCGCATCCGGGCCTGGGATACCCACAGTTCATTAGAGGATACATTTGATTATGAGTTGACTGTAATTGAGTATGAGGGCTATCCGGGTGATGTCGATCTCAATCGCACAATTGATATACTTGATATCGTCTACCTTATTGATTATAAATATAAAGGCGGCCCCGCCCCCGAAAGACCGGAGTTGGCCGATCCCAATAATGATTGTGTAATTAATATTCTTGATGTGGTATATCTGATAAACTATAAATACAAAGGCGGCCCCGAACCTGTTGTTGGATGTGCTACGATATAATTTTACGGCACGTTACATTATTTTAAATGTCTGTGATAATATTGCGGTCTAAAATATATATGGGATAAACATTTTTGTTTGTTTTGTATAATATTGATATTTTTCCCCAAAAAATTTTATATTCTCCTTTTCCTCAAATTTGGCCGCAAGAATTAAAAAAGCGGTGGCCGCAACTGACAAAATCAACCCGTGCCACGAAAATGATTTGAAGAAAACACCCCACACCAGCCAAAATAGCGATCCATAAATCGGATGACGAATATACCTATATATTCCTGTTGTAACCAGCTTCGAGGTTTTTTCTATCCCAATTAATGCCTTGTCGTCCCTTTTACAATCCGGCTTGCCTTTATGATAAAGGTTATATGCACCGTATATTACAAAAAATAATGATAGAGATAATAGAACCCACGAAATCAATTGATAAATGGAAAAAGGTCTCACAAACCAATAATCAATATTCAATAGAATTAAAACAATTATCAACTCCCATGCAAAGAATCTATAAAATCCATGCAATCCCCAATTTCGCAACGATGCGCGTGAAAAATAGATCAGCAGTATTGTAACAAGTACAAAGATTACTATTTTGATAATTGTTATCATAAATCTACTGTGTAAATTTCTCAGGTTAAATTAATATTAATATAAACAGGCAAATATTTTCGGTCAATCAAATATTGACTCGCTTAAATATCCTCAACATTTTATGGTCAAAAATATTCCGGCGATTATAGAAATTATAAGAAGAAATCCAATACGTTTTTGACAATAATTATAATTGCCAAAGCATATCTTCTTTAAATATATTATGACCCAAATGGAAATTTGATGGAGGCTTATATGGATAAATGGGAATGCGAAGCTTGTGGATATATCTATGATCCGGAATTGGGCGACCCCGATGGCGATATTGCTCCCGGAACAAAATTCGAAGATATCCCAGATGATTGGGAATGCCCGGTCTGCGGTGTCGATAAAAGTATGTTTTTTAAGATTGAAGAATAGTCCCAATATCTAAAAATAAGAACGACCGATTATAAAAACTGGCGGGGGAAGTGGGAACCTCCGGGCACCGCCAGTATAATTTCTGCCTGTTAAGGCATAGAGCACATATATATACTTACGTTACAAAACTGAAAGTGTCAAAAAAAATGTGAAAATAATTGCAAATTTTTAGATTTTAATTAAAAATCGCAAAGGTCAATACTTTTTACAATTCTACGAACGCTGTTCCGCCGATTTAACAGTATTAGTCAGAAGCATCGCAATTGTCATCGGGCCGACGCCGCCCGGAACGGGCGTAATAAACGAGGCTTTTTTCTCGCACTCGACAAAGTCTACATCACCGCAAAGCCGATACCCTTTTTCTTTGGACGTATCTTCAACCCTATTAATGCCGACATCGATGACAACGGCACCTTCCTTAATCCAGTCATCTTTGACAAATTCCGATTGACCGATAGCCGCAATAAGAATATCGGCCCGCCGGCATATAACGGGAATATCAGCCGTACGGGAATGCGCCGTCGTTACGGTGGCATTGGCGCCTTTTGCCTTTTGCACCAGCATCGCCCCCATCGGTTTGCCAACAATATTCGAACGGCCAAGAATGACAACCTCTTTACCGGCAGGATCAATTTCATATCGCCTCATTAGTTCCATTACGCCGTAAGGGGTGCATGATTGAAAAGTCGGCTGACCAATCAGCGTCATTCCAACATTAAACGGATGGAAACCATCGACATCTTTTTTCGGGTCAATAAGCAGTGTCATCGCCTGCTCATCAATATGTTTCGGTAGCGGCGACTGCACGAGAATACCATCTATATCATTACGGCCGTTCAAATCTTTGATAATACCTGTCAATTCTTCTGCGGTAATATCGGCCGAGCGTCTGATAACCTCGGAATAAATACCGATTTTTTCACAAGCTTTGGCCTTGCTTCTGACATAAGTGGCTGAAGCCGGATCCTCTCCAACCCACACTGCCGCCAATCCTGGTATGATACCTTTGGCTTTAAGCGCCTCAACTTTTATTTTAAGTTCTTCTTTTATCTCTTTGGAAACTTTTTTGCCGCTGATAATTGTAGCCGTCATTACCCACTATCCTCATTCATCAATTATTTTCCATAATCAATCACAAATCTCTCGATACTCTCCGCCGCTCCAGTTTCACCATTGATAGTCAGTACTACTCCACTGATTTTAACATCGTCTTGGGCACAGGTGAATCGTTTTGGCATACCGGTCAGGAACCGTCCCAACGATGGCCCAACCGCCATACCGATAATTGAATCGTGCGGGCCGGTCATGCCGACATCGGTGATGAAGGCGGTACCGCGATCGGTAACGCGCTCATCGGCCGTCTGCACGTGGGTATGAGTACCAATTATAGCCGATACTTTGCCGTCAAGGTAGGCCAGCATAGCCTGCTTTTCGGAAGTCGCCTCGGCATGAAAATCAACAATGATAACTTCCGTAAGTTCTCTGAGTCTCCCCAACTCACTATCGGCCACCTGAAACGGACAGTCAATATCTTTCATATAGGTTCGGCCCATAAGATTGAGCACTCCTATCTTGACCCCATTGGCCTCATCGAGATAATGTCCCGATCCCGGCGCCCCGAGAGGGAAATTGGCCGGCCTGAGTAATCTTGGTTCTTCATCCAAATACCCCAGGATATCCATTCGATCCCAGATATGATTACCAGAGGTCTGACAATTGACACCATAAGAAAATATTTTGCGACTCATTTCAGGCGTAATTCCAAAACCGCCGGCCGCATTTTCGGTATTGGCGATAACATAGTCGGCCTCATACTTTTCTTTCAGAGAACGGCACATCTCGGAAAGAACAAAGCGGCCGGGTTTCCCGACAATATCTGCAAAAAATAATACTTTAATCTGATTCATTAATTCTCTCTATTTGGCATACTCCGTCGCACGCGATTCACGAATAACGGTCACCTTAATTTGACCGGGATATTCCATTTCAGCCTCAATCTTGTGAGCGATACCGTCCGCCAAAATGGAAGCAGCCAGATCATCTACCGTTTCATATTCAACAATAACTCTGATTTCCCGTCCGGCCTGGATGGCAAATGCCTTTGATACACCCTTAAACGAATCGGCCAATTCTTCGAGTTTTTCGAGCCGTTTAATATAGGCCTCAAGCGGTTCCCTGCGAGCGCCCGGTCGAGCGCCGGAGATAGCATCGGCCGCCTGTACCAAGACAGGATAAGGCGTCTCCTGGGGAACATCGCCGTGATGCGATTCAACCGAGTTAATCACAATAGGATCTTCATTCAGGCGCCGCAGGAAACTGGCGCCGATTTCGGTATGCGTCCCTTCGGTTTCACGGTCAATTGCCTTGCCAATATCATGAAGCAATCCCGCTCTTTTGGCCATATTTGGATTCAGACCAAGTTCGGCAGCCATTAGTCCGGCCAGAGCGGCAACCTCTTTGGAGTGCTGAAGGACATTCTGTCCATACGATGTTCGATAATTAAGCTTGCCAAGCAATTTTATAGCTTCTATATGCAGTCCCTGAATTCCAACATCAAAGCAAGCCTGTTCACCAATCTCACGGACTATCATTTCCATCTCTTTCTCGCTTTTCTCAACCACCTCTTCAATACGAGTAGGATGAATTCGACCGTCTTTGATTAACTTTTCAAGAGACATCTTACCGATCTCCCGGCGAATCGGATCATAACCTGATAAAATAACCGCCTCGGGGGTATCATCGACTATGACATCAATCCCGGTGGCGGTTTCAAACGAACGAATATTACGACCCTCGCGGCCAATAATTCGCCCTTTCATTTCTTCGTTAGGCAGATTTACAACCGAAACAGTAGATTCGACAACATGATCGGCGGCACATCTATAAACAGCACCGAGAATAATTTCCTTGGCTTCTTTTTCGGCGTTGCGTTCAGCATTATCCTTTATTTCTTTTACCATAGCAGCTGCTTCAATCTTGGCCTCGCCCAATAGATTTTCTTTAAGCTCGCTTTTTGCCTCTTCTGCGGTCATCTTGGCAATCTTTTCCAGCTTTTCATTCTGAATCTGCATCGCCTTGGCAAGATCTTTCTCCCTAAGGGCTATTCCTTTCTCGCGGCCGCTTAAGTTTCTTTCGCGAAACTGAAAATCTTTTTCTTTTTTGTTAAGAAAATCAAATTTCTTTTCAAGATCCGACTCTTTGTCAATGAAACGTTTTTCTATTCTCTGGATTTCATTTCTTTTATTTTGTTGTTCTCGCTCAAAATTAGATTTTGCCTTATAAAGTTCTTCTTTGGCTTCCAGAGCAGCTTCTTTCCTCATTATTTCCGCTTCTTTTTTAGCCTCTGAAATGATTTTTTTTGCATTTACATCGGCATTGGCAATTTTGCTGTCACCAACCCGTTTCAGAATAATCCAGGCGGCGACAAATCCAATCGCTGCAGCAATAATAGAAGCAAGAACAGTTACAAGAGTTCCGTTCATAGGTCCTCCTTTCCCTCCGAATAATGAGGGAAAATCTATATCAGTTTATGTCAAAAGAGAAGATTGAAGAAAGCCAGAAAAAAATTAGCAATAATAATTAGCCTGATTTATCAAAAGATAATTTTTTATCAAGCATTTCAAGGATATTTTTAGCCCGGGCATCGACCTCTGAAAGATCATCGCCGCTTTTTCTTTTTAAATCAAATAGTTCACCGGCCAGATTTAAGGCGGTTAAAATTGCTATTTTATTGGGCGACATACTTTTATTTTTGGCCGCTATTTCTCGCATTTTTTTATCCACATAATCGGCAACATTTATGACATACTCGGCGTTATCAGAGCTTTTAACCGAGTATTCTTCGCCGAAAATTACAACCTTGGCAATCTGATTTTTATCAGAAATATCGGGCATTTTCTAACCAATGTCCTTAACGTAATATTCTAACTTATCTTCTCATCTTCTTTACAAAAGAATACGATACCTCAGTTTATATTGTCAAGAAAATAATATTTTTTATAATTGTTCCAAATTTTCAAGCTTTTGTAGAAGACTATTCAATTTGGCCTTTGCTTTTTCGGATTTTTTCCTGTCACGTTCTTCAATGTTTTCCATATCCATCCGAAGTTCAGCCAGCTCGGCTTTAAGCTGTTCATTCTCATTAATAAAACTTTCATTCTCCGAAGATAATTTATCGACCAGCTCAATCGCCTTGCCTATTTTTTCTTCCAGTAATTTCATACTATCTGACATATTCAGGCCTCGCGAATTTGTGCTTTAAATTTTTTATTTAGATTATCAGCAATTTTATTATGAATATTGTTAACCTCATCACTTTCCAGACTTTTCTCCCGAGAGCGATATATCATCGAAAAAGCAATAGATTTTTTCCCCTCGCCAACTTGTTTACCGCTAAAAAGATCAAACAGTTCGACCTTTTCCAGAAGAGGTCCACCCGAATGTTTTATTTCATCCAGCAGAGAGCCGACTTTCACCGTTTCATCGACGACCACGGCTAAATCACGGGGAGCCGCCGGGAAACGGGGTAACGATTGGTATGTAGCTTCCGGCTGGATATTATTAAAAAGTATCCTGAAATCAAGAACAGCGCCAAAAACATTTTGTTTGATATCGAATTGTTTGGCAATCGATTGTTTTATCCAACCAGCATATCCAATTTTTTTATTATTTAAAATCAGTTCATACGAACAGGAATCATCAAGACTGAAATGTTCAGTCGGGATATACTCAACCGGCGAAATATGGCTCAATTTTAAAAAGGCATCGATAGCACCTTTTAAATCATAAAAATCAAAAATTCGACCCTTATTATACCAGCGGTCATCTGCTTTTCCCGTAACTGTTATGCCTATTTTCTCTTCCTCGTAAGGCGGATTGCCGGGTAGATAAATACGGCCTATTTCGAACAACCGTAAATTTATATTCCGGTGCGAAATATTGTGAGAAACAACTCGCAACAATGAATAAAACAAGCTGTTTTGCATAACGGTCAGATCATCGGCGATTGGATTAAGCACTTTCAATTGAGCTTTATCGCCTGATACTTTCGATAAGAGTTTTGAGTCGGCCATACCAGGACTATACATTTCATCAAATCCGAGAGATGTCATTGATGCTCGACAGGTATCATAGAAATTATCGTCAGCATGCCGAGGAGTAAATAACGGCCCTAAATTATGATTAGAATCAGGTACCGCATCAAATCCCTCAATACGAATTATCTCTTCAATCAAATCAACTTCTCTGGTAATATCGGCGGTAAAAGTCGGCACCGTGATTTGAAGTATCCCTTTATCTTCAACCCCGAACTCAATTCCCTCCAATATCTTAATCATACGTTCTTTTGAGATATTGGTACCCATCAGAGAATTTACACGCTCCGGTCGAAGCGATATTTTAACCGGCTCAATTTTATTTGGGTAACAATCAACAATCCCCGAAAGCACTTCACCACCGGCATACTCATGCATCAATGAGGCGGCCCTGTCCAGAACTCGGCAAACAATATTTGGATCTGCGCCACGTTCAAAACGATGCGATGATTCGGAATTAATACCAAGAACGTTTCTACTTCTCCTGATAGCCACGGGATTAAAATAGGCCGCCTCAAGCAAAACCGTTGAAGTACTGCTTTTCACCTCAGAATTCAAACCACCCATCACCCCGGCGGCGGCAACAGCCTTTTCACTATTTGTGATAAGCAAAACATCCGGTGTCAGTTCATGTTCTTTATCATCAAGAGTTATAAATATTTCTTTGTCCTTGGCGCGTCTAACCAGAATCTCCTTGCTTCCCAGAAGATCATAATCAAAGGCATGCAGCGGATGCACCATCTCAAGCATAACCAGATTTGTGATATCAACAATATTGGAAATAGGTCGGACACCGCTCAAGAGCAGTTTTCGCTTTATCCACCATGGTGACGGACCTATTTTTATATTCTTTATAACACGGGCGGCATATCGCGGGCAGGCCTCGGCATCGTCAATAGATACTTTTATATATTTATCCGCCGCTTCATCTGATTCTTTTACTTCAAATTGCGGGCGACTAATTTTTTTGTCGGTCAGGCAGGCGGTATCACGAGCGACACCGATCATAGCGAGCAAATCGGGGCGATTCGGCGTTAAATCAAGATGCAGGATAGTATCGTTTAATTTTAAATATTCAATCGGATTTTCGCCCAGAGGGGCATCATCATCAAGCACCATTATACCACTGTGATCATCCGATATCCCCAGCTCCGATTCCGAGCATATCATTCCAGACGATTCAACACCGCGAAGTTTGGCCCGCTTTATCTTAAAACCGCCTTTTAACTCAGCGCCGATTTTCGCCAGAATAATTTTTTGTCCTTTGGCCACATTGGGAGCCCCGCAGACCACATGAAATTTCTCACTGCCATCATCGACAATAGCTTTTCTCAAATGATCGCTGTTTTCAATCGGCTCCAGTTCAACTACCGAACCGATAACAATATTGTCGAAGTTGCCCTCTAAAAAAGGCTTAGCATCAGCCTCGGCTCCGCATAGAGATAATCTGTCGGCCAATTCCTCCGGCGACATTGAAATATCGACTAATTCCTTTATCCAACTATATGGGGCCTTCATTATATGAACTGCCTTATGAATCGAATATCATTGTTATAAAACAGCCTGACATCATCTATCATGTATTTCAGCATCGTTACTCTTTCGATACCCATTCCAAAGGCATAACCGGTATATTTTTCACTGTCATACCCGGCATTTTCCAAAACGTTGGGATCAATCATACCACAGCCGAGAATTTCCAGCCATCCGGTATACTTACATAAACGACAACCTTTGCTTCCGCACAAAAAGCAACTGATATCAATTTCGGCCGATGGCTCAGTAAACGGAAAGAAACTCGGGCGATAACGAAGTTTCAGGCCTTCACCAAAAAAGTCACGACAAAAGGCATTCAAAACGCCTTTCAGATCGGCCATACTGACACCTTCATCAATCAAAAATCCTTCGATTTGATAAAATGTATAATAGGCACGCGCCGAAATCACTTCATTTCGGAAGTTTTTCCCCGGTGCAATTATTTTTATTGGTGGTTTCGATTTCTCAAGAGTACGAACCTGCACAGGCGAGGTGTGCGTTCTCAGAAGCATATTGCCTTCAAGATAAAATGTGTCCTGCATATCTCGAGCCGGATGATCGGGCGGGAAATTTAATCCCTCAAAATTATAATAATCAGATTCTACTTCCGGTCCTTTGGCGATCTCAAATCCCATCCTCTCGAATGACTGATTAGCCTGTCTTAATACTTTGGTCAATGGATGAATGGCACCGACCCGATGCGAAATCCCCGGGAGCGTCGGATCAAAAAATGATTTTGTACCGCCCTTTTTTAGTTTTTCCCCAGTTTCTTTGATTTCGGACTCGAGTTTTACCCGGGCCTTATTGGCGGCGGCTCCAAGCTGCTTTCTCTGATCAATCGGAACTTCTTTTAACGAACGCAGTACAGCCGTAATCTGACCCTTACGGCCAAGATATTTTATACTGATAGCTTCCAAATCATCGGGCGAATTTGCCGCCGAAATGGCGGACTCAGCTTCAGCTAAAAGATTATCTATATCTTTGATGTCTGGCATAAAATTGATCAGTCTCAGGCGTTTTTAGCCATATCGGTCAGCTGATCAAATGTAGCCATATCGCGCGCGGCAATGTCAGCCAGCATCTTGCGATCCAAAGTAACTCCGGCTTTTTTCAATCCGGTAATAAAGGTTGAGTAATTCAGCCCTCTCTGTTTGGCGGCGGCTGAAATTCTGGTTATCCACAGACGTCGAAATGTCCTCTTTTTGGCACGGCGGTCGCGATAAGCGTATGTTAATCCTTTATGAACCGTTTCCAAAGCTGTGCGGTAGAGACGAGACCTGCCGCCATAATTACCGCGGGCCTTTTTCAATACCTTTTTATGTCGTCTGTGTGCCGCAACATTATTTTTTGCTCGTGGCATCAGTAATACTCCTGAAAATAATTAAAAATCAAAATTAATACGGAAGCATCCTGAGAACCCGTTTCTCATCGACGCTATTAACCAAACCCGATTTACGCAGGTTTCTTTTCCGCTTGGCGCTTTTTTTCGTCAAAATATGCGAGTGATACGCCTTACTTCTTTTTAGTTTACCGGAGGCGGTTTTCTTAAATCGTTTTGCCGCCGACCGATTTGTCTTTATCTTTGGCATTTTGTTCCTCTAATTCTTGGCTTTCATTGCAGAAGTCTTAGGATTGAGAATCATTGTCATTCTTCTACCGTCCAGTTTCGGCTCCTGTCCAATTGTACTTATATCTTCCAGTTCTTCGGCTATTCTCATTAATATTTTTTTACCAAATTCAGTATGGGCCATCTCACGGCCGGTAAATCTAACAAAGAGTCTAACTTTATTTCCCTGTTCCAAAAATTCGCGAACATGGTTAGTTTTAAACCGATAATCATGCTCTTCAATTTTAGGCCGATAGCGCATCTCTTTCAACTGAACGACATGCTGTTTTTTCTTGGCCTGCTTCGCCTTCTTGGATTGTTCATACATAAACTTCCCGTAATCCATAATCCGGCACACTGCCGGATTACTGTTCGGCGAAATCTCAACCAGATCAAGGTTAGCATCAAAAGCCCTTTCTTTAGCTTCGCTTAGCGGTAGAATCCCTATCTGCTCGCCACCGGGACCGATTAATCTAACCGGTGAACTTTTGATCCTTTCATTGATCCGAGCGGTCTTCTTGGCTATAATATCCTCCCTTATTTAAGTTCAGACTCAATCTTTTTTTCGGCAATTTCAGCTTTTAATAAATCAATGACTTCCGCAAGTTTAAGACTTCCCTTATCACCTACTCCATGAAGTCTAACCGAAACTGACTCATTTTCTATTTCTTTTTTCCCTATTATAAGCATATATGGGATTTTCTGCAACTCCGATTCGCGAATCTTATGACCGATTTTTTCAGAGCGAATATCCAGCCCGGCGCGAATATTATTCTTTTTTAGCTCTTTATAAATCGATTCGGCATAATCATTTTGGTCATCGGTAATCGGCAGAATTTTAACCTGAATCGGCGCCAGCCAAAGCGGGAATTTTCCGGCGTAATGCTCAATAAGAACGCCAAAAAAACGTTCAATAGAGCCCAGTAGCGCCCGGTGTATCATAAACGGCCGTTTCATTTTCCCGTCTTTATCGGTATAGGTCATATCAAATCGTTCCGGCAAACTGAAATCAAACTGGATAGTTGAGCATTGCCAGCTACGGCCAAGAGCATCTCTAATCTTGATATCTATCTTGGGGCCGTAAAAAGCGCCGCCGCCTTCATCAACCGAATATTTTAACTTCAATATATCCATCGCTCGCCTGAGACCGTTTTCAGCCTTCACCCAATCGTCCGGATCGCCAATTGCCTTCTCCGGCCGGGTGGACAGATAGATATCGTAATCCTGGAATTTAAAAGCATCCAAAATATGCAAACAAAACTTAATTAGCCAAACCAGTTCATCTTCCATCCCCTCGGGCGAAACAAAGTGATGAGCATCATCCTGAGTAAATCCACGAACACGCATCAGACCATGCAACACACCCGGCATCTCATATCGATATACGGTGCCTAATTCACCCCAACGCATCGGTAGATCGCGATAACTCCAGCGCCGGGATTTATACATCGCAATATGGAACGGGCAGTTCATCGGTTTTATCTGATATTTGGCCTCATCAATCTCAATCGGCTGATACATGTTTTCCGCATAATGATCAGTATGCCCCGAACGGTTCCACAAATCAAGATGCGCGATATGTGGTGAGAATACCAATTCATAACCGTTCCGGATATGTTCTTCCCTCCAGAAATTTTCAATCTCATTTCTGATAATTGAACCCTTTGGCATCCAAAGCACCAACCCTGCCCCAACATCATTTGTTATATGAAACAGTTCCAGTTGCTTGCCCAGAATTCGATGATCCCTTTTCTTGGCCTCCTCCATCCGAACCAGATACTCTTCTAGCATTTTTCTCTTTGGGAAAGAGATACCATAGATTCTCTGAAGCATTTTATTTTTTTCACTGCCCCGCCAATAGGCACCCGATGTGGTCGTCAGCTTAAATGCCTTGATAATGGATGATTTGGATATATGCGGCCCACGGCAAAGATCCTCAAAACTGGAATGGCGATAAAAAGTTACCATCTCATCATTTATATCATTTTGCAGGATATCAACTTTATAAATAGCCTCATCGTTTTGATATTTCTCAATCATTTCTTTACGGGAAATATCTACCCGCTCAAAGCTGACGTCTTCTTTTATAATCGCGGCCATTCGCTTTTCAATCTTTTCCAGATCTTCCGGTGTAAAAGGCTTTTCGACATCAAAATCGTAATAAAATCCTTCCTCAATCGGAGGACCAATAGCCAACTTTGCCTTCGGGAAAATATCGAGGACAGCTTGAGCCATGATATGAGAAGAAGAATGCCAGAAAACCTGTTTCCCCTCAGCGCTGTCAAAAGTTAATAATTCAATGGAACAATCAGAGTTGATTGGAGTCAATAAATCAGTGACAACACCATTAACTTTGATAGCAATTGATGCTTTAGCCAAGCCTGGCGAAATTGCATGCGCAATATCGTACCCGGTTGCACCATTTGGATGTACTACCTCGCTGCCATCCGGCAATGTTACTTTGATTTCTTTTTCCACACTCACTGTCATAGCCTATAACCATAAGCGGGCATAAACCTTATGAATAGATACGGCTTATAACCCACTATTAATGGTGGGCGATACTGGAATCGAACCAGTGACCTCTTGCATGTCAAGCAAGCACTCTAACCAACTGAGCTAATCGCCCGCAAAAAAAGCAACCAGTATCGAATCAGGGTCGGCTCGCAGGTCCCGACCTCAAGATTCTGATACGTGGTTTCACGTCATTTTCAATATATTTCTTCTTACTTTCTTTGTCAAGATTTTATTGGTCAGATCCACAAAAAGTCGAATCCCAAAACCACCATCCGGCGCAACAGTAACGGGACCCCGAAGCTCTGATCAGAGACTCGGGACTTCTCCGACTCTTACCAGGCTTTGCCTCTTGGAGACTTTCGAGAAGATCAGACAGAATAAAGCTTGATCGGGTAACCTGCCGTTCCATAGCACGTGAGGATTACGCCTGCAGAATGCCGCATCTTTGTCTACCGTAACTTGGGTCTGGGATTATCATCTCACCCTCAGGGACCTGGCCCTGACCAGTGTCGGCGTCAGATCCCAAAATCATCCATGAGTCTTTCCGCGATTTTGCGGTAGACCTCCCGACTGTCGTAGTCTCCGTTTTTCCTCTTCCGTTTTGCCTC
>CBFCZE010000067.1:0-14968 GCA_965602655.1 uncultured bacterium | reverse complement strand
ATATCTTGTTTCAACTATTAATTCCTGTCGTTTGGCATTGGATGTCAACAAAGTCTGTGAGATAATAATTCCCGGTCTGAACGGTAATACATCTCCTGAGAAGATACTCAATGAAAAAATGATAGCGTATCAGGATCGGCAAATTCCGATAATAATCCTCGCCAATTTTCTGTTTAGTATTGCCCCTGAAATCCCTGATGATTTCAGGATTATAATTTGCGAAATTAATAAAAAAACATTCGGATTATTGGTTGACAACGCAGATGAAATTGTCCGGTTATCTCAGGAAGATATTATATCGACGGACAAAAATTCATCTGAGATAAAAACTGATTTTCTCGACGGTAAATTTGCCGATGATGACAAAGAAATATATATAGTAGCGCCGGATAAAATTCTTTCTGTCGTCGAAGCTGTATAGCTTTTTTCATTATGTCTTTTTTTCAATGTGTCAGTTTTTTATAAATCCATATCGTCAAAAAAATCCAAGTTGGAAAAAAGTAATTTGCAGCTCTTTTTATAGTTCAGACATCTTTGATCTCCATAAATCGTTATCTGAATATGAGCCGACACCTTTGGTCAACCTGTCTGGTCTGGCAAAAAGTCTGGGAATCAAGCAAGTATATGTCAAAGATGAAT
The DNA here is from genome assembly GCA_965602655.1 of uncultured bacterium. Lineage (GTDB taxonomy): Bacteria > Zixibacteria > MSB-5A5 > GN15 > PGXB01 > JAAERC01. The sequence continues at coordinate 14,329 of CBFCZE010000067.1, read as the reverse complement.
CGTTCAGATTCGGGCTGAAGGCATTTAAGGCACTTGGTTCGACCTATGCCATTTATCGAATTATAAAAGATTATCTATCCAAACAAAACAGAAACCGGGTAACTCCTGACAATTTCTACACAAGCAATTTCTTGAAACCGAATAAATTCACTTTTTGCACTGCCACCGATGGCAATCATGGCCGGGCCGTAGCTTGGGCGGCCCGAAAACTGCGGCAGAAAGCGGTAATATATATGCCGGGCAATTCAGTCAAGGCGCGCATAGAAAATATTAAATCGGAGGGAGCAGAAGTAATTGTTGTCGATGGCAATTATGATAAAGCCGTCAGCCGTGCCGCCGGTGAATCAGAAAAAAATGGCTGGCAAATTGTTTCAGATACATCGTGGCCGGGATATGAGGATATCCCCCGGTGGATTATGGCCGGTTATCTGACAATGTTTCGAGAGATTCATCAGGAATTGGAAGAATCGACTGCCGTTAATGCGGTATTTATCCAGGCCGGCGTAGGAGCCTTGGCGGCCTCGGCATCCTGGTATTATAACTTAGAATACAACTTACCCCGTCCGAAACTTATATCTGTTGAGCCAATGGAGGCCGCCTGCATGCTTGAATCCATTAAATCAACAGATGGATCACCAATTTCTCTTCAGCATGATCAAAATTCAATTATGGCTGGTCTTAACTGCGGGACACCATCGCCCGCGGCCTGGCCGTTTATAAAGACCGGATTTGATCTGTTTATGTCAGTTTCGGATGAGTATTGTGTCGATGCCATGCAAAAATATTATGATCCGACCGGAAGTGACCCACAAATTATATCAGGCGAATCGGGGGCGGCCGGTCTGGCCGGATTGATGACCTTATTTAATCACAAGTCTGCCCGGACAATTCTTAGTAAGCTGAGCCTTGGAGATGAATCAACAATCCTATTAATAAATACCGAAGGTGATACCGATCCGGTCGCCTTTGATGCTCTGGTTCGAAAACCGGCCAAATTGTAGCTACCGGCCGATATTCATATTGGTTTTGCGCCAAATATTCCTTTTATTTACTTCAGGATAAACAATTGATATGGCAGATAAGAAAAAATTAAATATTCTCTATACAAATATCGGGCGCGGCCACCCGTTTTACCTTGACGGTATCTGCGAAGAAATTAATCGAAATCACTCTGACAAAATTGATATAAATATTATTAATGTTTTTGACCTGTCAAGTGGCTTATCTCTGCGGCTTTGGAAGCTAATCAGATTTCTGTATAAACGGGGAAGTCAGGGGGGACTATTCGGCAAAATCTATTCTGCTATCCGGAAAAATAAAAAGACCGACAGTTTCGGTTTTATAGAAAAAATATTAGCATGCGGAATAAGAGATTATTTAAAAAAAAACCGTTATCCTACTCTGGTGGCGCATCCGATGCTTATCCCGATGATATCGGATTTGGTGGAAGTATATTACCAGCATGGTGAACTGGCTGTCCCGGATATTGCCGTTGTGGGTGGAGCTCAAAAAATATTTGTTCCAACGGATAACGCCAAAAACAGGTTTTATCAAAAGGGAGTAAGTGAAAATAACATAATCGTAAGTGGTTTATGTATCGAACATAAGCTAAAAGAAAATGCCGGGATAACGTATGAAAAAAGATTGGCGCGCTTGAATGCAAATACGGACCTAATTGGCGCCTTCTATTCTTCCGGCGCCGAGCCGATTGGGCATATCAATAAGATAATCAAAATTCTTTTATCTCTGGAGAAAAACAAGCAAAAGGGTATTGTTTTTTGCAAGTCAGGGGGGAGGCTTGAAAAAACCGTCAGAAATAATATTAAAGCCGAAATTATTAATCCGGAAAATATTCAAAATAATATCCTGACATATTTTAATAAGTGCGGCATTCTGATTGTCCTCTATGAGGGACGAGAAGAGGAAAATCGATATACCGAAATTCTGTTCAAATATTATGATTATTTCGTATCACCTTCACATGAACGCACTAATTGGGCGCTGGGATTGGGTATTCCGATGTTTATATTGCATCCATTGATTGGCCCGTTTTCCCCAATTAACAGAGATATACTTATTGAAAATGATGTTGCTTATGAGATATTGGATGATAAAACGGCGGACGGCTTTGCTGAAAGACTTGAACATTTAATAAAAAACCGAGATATCGTTGGGCTGGCAAAGAACGGTTACGGTAAATTCCCCTTGGATGGATTCAATAAAATTTGTAATTCACTTAAAGGACTGCTATTAAATGTACGATAATCTGAGAGCTTATATCACTAAATTTGACCGTCGTCTCTGGATTCTTGCTCTGGGCTGGGTTGCCTCTGCAGTCGGGTTTTCAATTTCAATTCCCTTTATTGCTCTATATTTTCATTCCGAATTAGGTCTTTCTCTTATTGAGATTGGCTTATTCTTTGGTGTTACGGCTGTAATCAGGGCATCGATACAGGCCATAGCCGGAGAGCTTTCCGATCGGTTGGGTCGATATTCTCTGATGGTTTTGGCTCAGCTTATCCGTACAGTAGTATTTTTCGCTACGGCCATTGCAATTTATTATGATTCCGGTTTTTTAACTATCGGTTTCCTCTTAATATTTAATGCGATTTTTGGCGCGATGTTTCAACCGGCCGCACAGGCTGCGGTAGCCGATTTGGTCGAGTTTAAAGATCGGACCGATGCTTACGCTATCGTCAGGGTAGCCGGTAATTTTGGCTGGGCACTTGGTCCCGGCGTTGGGGGATTTGTGGCTGCGAGTTCTTATTCGGTATTGTTTATTATTTCAGGATGTATGACTTTAATATCCAGTCTGATTATCGCCAGGTATTTAAAAGGATTAAAACCGCGCGGCAACAATGCCGAACCATTTAAATTCAAAGATATGTTTACTTATAAGGGAAATGAGCTGATTCTCAAGTTTATTCTCTTTATATTTGTTATATATTTGGTATTTGCCCAACTGATAGCCCCATTTTCTCTATATAGTGTGGACCTGATAGGAATTAGCAAAGCTCAATTGGGAATACTGTTTATGCTTAATGGATTGATGGTGGCATTTTTCCAACTTCCAACCACAAATCTGCTAAAAAAACATAGATTAACCTCACAACTTACTTTGGGATCTTTAATATTTGCCTGCGGGTACTTAATGGTTGGTTTGTCGGCCACATTTGTCCTTTTTGTAATAGCTATGGTACTTATAACTACCGGCGAAAATTGTATATCTCCTCCGGCCTTGGCCTTAACTGCGAATTTGGCTCCTGAGGGAAAGACCGGACGATATATGGGTATTTATGGCTTTGCCGTGACCTTTGGCTGGTCATTGGGACCATTAATAGGAGGTACCTTGCTTGATTGGTTTGGGCCGCATTATATTTTTGCCTGGGGCGTTATTTCCTTACTGGCAATAATAAGTGCCATAGGGTTCAGATCAATGTCAAAAATAATACCGGTTGATATAAACAGGCCAGATAAAAGAATTATCTGATAATAACGAATTTTCCCACTTGATTACCAAATCTGGATTCAACAGAATAGTAATATATTCCGCCAACAACGTATTGTGTGTTGCGACTAATCATATCCCATTTTTCATAGGAACTCATCGGATCACCGGGGTCTTTGTCATGTTGAATCTCTCTTATCAGATCACCGTCAAGGCTGAAAATCCGAATTGTGCATTTATGAGGAAGATTACCAAAATTCAACGCCCGGTTGTATTCCTTGGGACGATCGGGATATTCCCAGCCCTCAAAGCGATCATCATAATTGGCGTCAATCCGGTAAGGGTTGGGATAAACATATACATCCAATATATTGTCCTCAACAATTGTCGCCGAGTTTTGCGCCAGCTCTTTGATGGCATTTGTCGTCGGAGAGGTCTCCTGAGGAGAGAGTTCGCGTTCCGGGTAGCCATGATCAAAGGCTGTAACCGAAATATAATAAGGCATCGAAACCAAAAGGTCCCTTAAGACATATCGATATTCAAAGTATTTTAATTCACCCTTGGCAGTTAATTCGTCAGGGTAGAACATGACGGCGCTGTCTAAATCGAGAGTTGAAGGGTAAGGCTGATCGGGGTAAACCTTATGGATAGCTATGGTATCTCTGTAATCAAATTGATTCCAGTCGTGGCGGGTAAAGTAGAAACCTTCATAATCGCCCAGCGATTCGTTGTAGACAGTGATTATATGGTCGTGATCATAGTATTCCAACGGATTGAAATTCTCGCCATACATCGCTTTCAGGGTTCTGATATCGTATGGCTGTCCCCTCAGTTCCCATCTATAGAATCCGCGATGATACTCCCAACGATTATAGTTTTCCTTGTCATATGAGCTAACCAGAACAAAATCTTCATCCCTGTCGGAAATAGAAATATAAATGCGATAACCTTCGAAATCAGCCCGCTGGCTGAACTGATCAAGAGATGTCTCCGCCACACGGCCATTCCAGCGAATTTCTATTTCACCGGTGTTCTTCTCGGTAATTCTTGGATGCAGTGTAAACTTGGGAGGTGGCGGCGGCGTGGCACCTCTGAAATCAGGGACACCGTCACCTTTATAATATAGTGTTTCGGCGACGGTAGCTACCCATTCGCCGATGTTGGGGTCAAAAATCGAATCATAAACCTTAATATAATACTTACCCCTGAAGCCGTCGCCATCGGTATCATATCCGGGATTGTCATAAACCCAGGTAGCCCATACCGTATTTAAAGCCAAATCGTCGGGATTCCTGAAATTAACATACCCAAAGGGATTGATACGAAAATCCTGATAATAATAATCCTGACCGCCGACAATTGCAAAAGTAAAGGGAAGAACATCGCCCTTTTTAAAATCAAACGGACCGCACGAAACCAGATATTTGATATCGGCGCCATTGGTAATAGTAGCCGCTTCACTCGGGGGCGGGAGCCAGCCCTGAAGAGAATGATCGTTCCTGGTAAATTCCTGATTGTAGTCGAATTCACTCTGACTCATCACATAATATTTGTCAGAATCCGTAAAGGGAGTTCCGAGAACACCAAAAAAAGTTCTTACTGATTCCTGACCCGTTGATTGCTTTCTTGGGCCCCAATTTATTTGTGTTTCAAAGAAATTTGATACCCACCAATTAAATGTGAAATTAATAGAATCTGATGGTGTTCTAAGAATCTTTGTTCCAATAATCGATGTTGGCGATCTTATTCCCTGCAAATTGCCGCCCTCATTTGGGTCGCCGTTATTATCCGCGGCCCAGGCGATATCAATCGTGTCCACAAGTCCATCAATATATCGGGATGGTGCTGATTTCAGGAAGCCGCAAATATCGTCAAAAGATGTAAATGTATTTTCTACGCCGCAATCATTGTCAACATAGATGCCAATATAAACATCCTCGAGATTCTTGTTTCCAATATTTACTATGGAATAATCAAAGAGAATAAAATCTTCTGCATAATCATATCCCCAGGCGTAGCTTCTTTGAATTACCTTGATACCGAGGGAATTATGCGTTTCGCCGCTAAAATAATCAACACCTGCAAATTCTGTAAAGGTATCGTAATAGGTCGAGATGAAGTCCTGGTTTGAAACGGCACCTTCATATTCAGGTGCCTCGGGATCGTTATTCGATCTGAAGATAATGTCGCCTTCCGGATATGGAAGGGGAAAGAATTCGTTAAGATCGCCCCACCCAATATTGTTTCCTGCCGAAACCAGAGTATCGGGACCGGCAACAGCACCAATCCAAAGAGAGGCACTTGATAAATAATTAAGTCCATATCCTTGCGGGTAACTCAATGAAGGCGAGGCGTAACCGGTTATAGGATCGGGGATATTATATCCGGCGGTTCCAATAATCCCAAAATTAGTTACAGTCAAGGCTATTTTTCCAACGTCGTGAGTCGCGATTGTCATGAAGGGAAATTTGTCGCCAATCTTATGAAGGTTTGCTGGCTGTCCTGTAAACGCCTCTCTTCCAAATACGGAGGACGTAAAAACGAAAGTAAAGACTATAATTATAATTAATATATTTTTGTACACAGTTTTCATACTGATATTAATACTTTGAAAAGATCAATTTGGCAAGTAATTATCTGATAATAACGAATTTTCCCACTTGAGTGCCAAATCTGGATTCAACAGAGTAGTAATATATTCCGCCCACGACGTATTGTGTGTTGCGGCTAATCATATCCCATTTCTCATAGGAACTCATCGGATCACCGGGGTCTTTGTCATGTTGAATCTCTCTTATCAGATCACCGTCAAGGCTGAAAATCCGAATTGTGCATTTATGAGGAAGATTACCAAAATTCAACGCCCGGTTGTATTCCTTGGGACGATCGGGATATTCCCAGCCCTCAAAGCGATCATCATAATTGGCGTCAATCCGGTAAGGGTTGGGATAAACATATACATCCAATATATTGTCCTCAACAATTGTCGCCGAGTTTTGCGCCAGCTCTTTGATGGCATTTGTCGTCGGAGAGGTCTCCTGAGGAGAGAGTTCGCGTTCCGGGTAGCCATGATCAAAGGCTGTAACCGAAATATAATAAGGCATCGAAACCAAAAGGTCCCTTAAGACATATCGATATTCAAAGTATTTTAATTCACCCTTGGCAGTTAATTCGTCAGGGTAGAACATGACGGCGCTGTCTAAATCGAGAGTTGAAGGGTAAGGCTGATCGGGGTAAACCTTATGGATAGCTATGGTATCTCTGTAATCAAATTGATTCCAGTCGTGGCGGGTAAAGTAGAAACCTTCATAATCGCCCAGCGATTCGTTGTAGACAGTGATTATATGGTCGTGATCATAGTATTCCAACGGATTGAAATTCTCGCCATACATCGCTTTCAGGGTTCTGATATCGTATGGCTGTCCCCTCAGTTCCCATCTATAGAATCCGCGATGATACTCCCAACGATTATAGTTTTCCTTGTCATATGAGCTAACCAGAACAAAATCTTCATCCCTGTCGGAAATAGAAATATAAATGCGATAACCTTCGAAATCAGCCCGCTGGCTGAACTGATCAAGAGATGTCTCCGCCACACGGCCATTCCAGCGAATTTCTATTTCACCGGTGTTCTTCTCGGTAATTCTTGGATGCAGTGTAAACTTGGGAGGTGGCGGCGGCGTGGCACCTCTGAAATCAGGGACACCGTCACCTTTATAATATAGTGTTTCGGCGACGGTAGCTACCCATTCGCCGATGTTGGGGTCAAAAATCGAATCATAAACCTTAATATAATACTTACCCCTGAAGCCGTCGCCATCGGTATCATATCCGGGATTGTCATAAACCCAGGTAGCCCATACCGTATTTAAAGCCAAATCGTCGGGATTCCTGAAATTAACATACCCAAAGGGATTGATACGAAAATCCTGATAATAATAATCCTGACCGCCGACAATTGCAAAAGTAAAGGGAAGAACATCGCCCTTTTTAAAATCAAACGGACCGCACGAAACCAGATATTTGATATCGGCGCCATTGGTAATACTCCGGGCATATGATGGAGGAGGCAGCCAACCAAGATGTGAATGATCGTACATAGTAAATTCCTGATTGTAGTCAAATTCATTCTGACTCATCATATAGTACTTATCTGAATCAAGAAGAGGAGCGCCGAGAATGCCATAAAGAAATGGTCGAAATGAACCTTCAATTTCAGGTAATCTCCTCGGACCCCAATTATAAACCAGATTAACAAAACTTGAGGCCCACCAATTAAATGAAAATTTAGTGGAATCGGCAGGCGTTCGGAGAATCCTAAGGCCAATAGCTGATGTAGGCGCTCGATCACCCTGTATAATGCCGCCTGCGTTTGGATCAGCATCATTATCGGCGGCCCAAACAACATCCACGGTGTCAATTAAATCATCGATATAACGAGATGGCGCAGCTTTAAGGAAACCGCAAATATCATCACCACCGTTAAAAACATTGGCCGGACCGATGTCATTATCCATATAAAAACCGATATAAATATCTTCTAAATTTTTGTCTCCAATATTTATAATGGAATAATCAAAGAGAATAAAATCTTCCGCATAATCATACCCCCAGGCGTAACTTTTTTGAATTACCTTGATTTTAAGCGGGTTATGAATCTGATCGGTTGTACCAAGATCGGTATTATTAGTATCTGTATAAGTAGCTATAAAATCCTGATTGGAAACAGCGCCTTCATATTCAGGTGCCTCGGGATCGTTATTCGATCTGAAGATAATGTCGCCATACGGATATGGTTCAGGCATGAATTCAGTATTAAAACCACCGACAGAAACCAATGAATCGGGACCGGCGATGGCACCGACCCACAAAGCCCCGCTGAAAAGATAATTTAATCCTAATCCCTGAGGATAACTTAGGGACGGTGCTGCCAATCCTGTAATAGGATCAGGAATATTGTGGTCACCGGTTCCGATAGTACCGAAATTTGTTATTGTTAGAGCCATTTTCCCCGCATTATGTATAGCAATTGTCATATATGGAAATTGGCTTTCGACCTTAAAAAGATTGGTTGGTTTGTAGTTATAAATTGCACGCCCAAATGAGGCTGAAGCCATCAAAATTATAATAGTTATAAACAATATGTAATGCTTATGTTGTTTCATAGTTACCTACTACATTATTAATACGAATTTGCCTAATTGATTGCCCAAAAAATATTCGATAGAATAGTAATAAATTTCAGAAACAGCAGCCTGAGTATTTCTGGTAATCAGATCCAATTGATCATGCATACTATGAGGATCCCCCGTAGATAAGAACCCGGCCCATTATCGGCCGGATTCTCACATAACTCTTAATTATAATATAATCACAAGTTTGCCAATCTGGCTGCCATACTCTGACTCAACCGAGTAATAATAAATACCGGAAACAACCATTTGAGTATTGCGAGTAATTAAATCCCATTCTTCATGCATTGATCCGGGAAAATCCTTTTGTTCGTCGTGCTCTATCTCGCGTATCAGGTCACCATCTATCGAGAATATTCGGATAGTACATTTGTGAGGTAGATTGGTGAAGTGTATGCTGCGTATTCTTTCATCGGGAAGATTCTGCATCCCTCTCCCTTCAAAGAAGCCGATATTCTTGTAATTGGCATCACCTCGATATGGATTAGGGTAGACTGCTACATTCAATCCACCGGATTCAACCAAAGTATTTTGATTTTGAGGATATTCGGCTACATAATTTTTATTGGGTCGGGTTTCGAGCGAAGCCAAACCACTGGACGGCGAACCAAAATCAAAGGCCGTAACTGCAAAATAATAAAGCTGTGATGGCAATAGGTTGGTAATATTGTATTCATACATATAGTATTTAAAATAGCCCTCATCGGTCATTTCGTCCCGATAATAAACCCAGGCCGAATCGTGATTGAGAGTTGTAGGCGGTGGCTGGTCGGGATAGATTTTATGAATCAAGGTTGTGTCAGATAAACCTGCTTGATTCCAATCCTGCGCCGCAAAATAGTAGGAGTTGCCCTCCCAATAGAATGGTCGATCACGAGGATAATCATTCGGATTGAAGCTCTCACCATAAAGTTCCTTTAGCTCATCAATGGTAAAAGGCAAATCATTTAATTCCCATTCGTTCCCGGTGGTTGCGGAAAAAGGGTTGTGTTCGTATTGATTGTAATCTTCTTTATCATAAGTACAGATATTATAAAATGCACTGAGTCCTTCGGAAAGCGACAAATAAATGCGATACCCCTCAAAATCTATTTCACCACTGAAAGGGTCCTTGGTTGTTTCAGACCGATAACCATACCATTGAATAGCAACTTCGCCGGTATTGGTTTCGGTAACATTGGGAATTACCAGACTCCTGATAGTATCGCCAATTGGGTATGGATTGATAACCCAGAGTTCTGGCGGCGGAGGAGGGGAAGCGCCTCTGAAATCTGGAACACCATCGCCTTGATAATAAACGGTATCTGCACGAATCTCTTCAATGGCGCTAATTTTGTCTACAAAGGTAGTTTCTACGCAAACGCGATATTTGCCCCGATATCCATCACCATCAGTATCGACTCCCGGGTTGTCATAGATCATCTCGGCCCAGATTGCATTTAGTCCAATTTTGTCAAAGCTGAGACTATTATAATACTCCTCCGGGGCATACCGATTAAAATTGTTATATGCATCACAATCTGAGAAAAAGTCATCACCGGCAACATAAGCGAATGTTAAGGGTAAGACTTCACCGGGAGAGATATCAAAAGGACCAAAAGAAAGGAGATAACGGGTGTCGAAACCATCGGCAAAATTATCAGCTTCAGGTCCTCTCTCCAGCCAGCCATCGATGGTATTATCTTTGGCGCAGAAAAGCTGATCATAATCAAATTCTTCATGACTCAAGATATAGTATTTGTTTCGATCGTTTTCAGGAGTCCCCAGAAAACCGCCAAAATCTCGAAACGGACTTTCCTCAGTACCCATCATTCTGGGACCAAAGTCGAATGTGGCAGAAGCGTTTGATATCCACCAATTGAATGAATATTGAAGTGAATCAGAGGGTGTTCTGATAACTCTCATTCCATTCACCCCGGTATAGTTTCCGGGGCCGTATGGGCATACATCCTCATTATTGGCATCATCTAAGCCATTATTATCGGCAATCCAGGCAATATTTATCGTATCAACCCACCCACAGCCAAAAGGAGAGCCTATATCCCGTTTAAAACCGCAGATATCATCTGTAAATTCCTGCCCGGAGCCACGACTAGCAGTGCCGACATCGCCGTCAACATACATGCCCATATAGAATTGATTAAGAACACGATTGCCAATGTTCTTTATTGACATGTCGAATAAAACAAAATCCTCTGCATAAGAATAACTCCAGGCATAACTACGCTGATTTACTTCAATGTTTAGCGGAACGTGCGGCCGGCCATCATTAGCGTCCGCGGCTACGTATACCGGGTTCGTTACCGTGTCGGTGTACATCATTATAAAATCCTCTTCAGACACAGCATCTATATCATTAGGATTGGAAAGAGTCCTATAAATGACATCACCTTTGGGATATGGGTCCGGATACATCTCTTGAACAAAACCCCAGCCATCAGCACCAACCGATACAAGAGTGTCGCGTCCAACAATGGCACCAATCCAAAACGCTCCGGCAAAAAGATAGCTATTGTTGCCGGGATAGGGATAAATAGCCGACGGCGCTCGCCTAGTAGGATCTCTTGGGTCCATTTGGCCTCCTGAAAACCCGGTCCCAATCTGTCCCATATTAACCACAGTTAGCCCCAGGCGACCAACTCTATGAACACCAATAGATACATATGGATTATCCGTAGAAATCCTTTGAGCCTGGATACGGTTATGATCGATTTCATAACGGGCGCGGCCTAAAACATCATTGGATATCATTATAAGTAGGAAAAGAATCGCAAAAGTATGGCCCAATTGATTAACTATTTTCATTATAATTATTCTCCCCATCAGTCTTTGATTCCCATTGGCCGGTAAAACTATTTTTAGAAATTGCCTTTCAATGGGACCTGCGCTTTCATTCTATTTAGACTTATACATTAATCTAATATTTCACCGGGCGCAAGAAGGAAAGGCAAAATACTTAAATAAATTCTTACGCCTGAATCATTAATATTGGCGGAATTTTTCAGGAAAATTAGTATTCAAGGCGGAATCAGTAAATCTATTTATCCTCCAAATTACATTATTATAATATTATAACTAGTTTGCCAACCTGGCTGCCATACTCTGATTCAACCGAGTAATAATAAATACCGGAAACAATCATTTGAGTATTGCGAGTAATTAAATCCCATTCTTCATGCATTGATCCGGGAAAATCCTTTTGTTCGTCGTGCTCTATCTCGCGTATCAGGTCACCATCTATCGAGAATATTCGGATAGTACATTTGTGAGGTAGATTGGTGAAGTGTATGCTGCGTATTCTTTCATCGGGAAGATTCTGCATCCCTCTCCCTTCAAAGAAGCCGATATTCTTGTAATTGGCATCACCTCGATATGGATTAGGGTAGACTGCTACATTCAATCCACCGGATTCAACCAAAGTATTTTGATTTTGAGGATATTCGGCTACATAATTTTTATTGGGTCGGGTTTCGAGCGAAGCCAAACCACTGGACGGCGAACCAAAATCAAAGGCCGTAACTGCAAAATAATAAAGCTGTGATGGCAATAGGTTGGTAATATTGTATTCATACATATAGTATTTAAAATAGCCCTCATCGGTCATTTCGTCCCGATAATAAACCCAGGCCGAATCATGATTGAGAGTTGTAGGCGGTGGCTGGTCGGGATAGATTTTGTGAATCAAGGTTGTGTCAGATAATCCTGCTCGATTCCAATCCTGAGGCGTAAAATAATAGGAGGTCCCCTCCCAATAAAACGGATTATCAATTGTCCATAAACCCGGATCAAAACTATCTCCGTATAAGTCCTTTAATTCATCAATAGTGAATGGAAGATCATTTAACCCCCATGAATCGGCACCAGTGGCGGCAAAACGATCATACTCATATCTATTATAATTTTCTTTATCATAGGTACACATAATTACAAAACCGTCAAGCTCATCGGAAAGCGAGGCATATATGCGATATCCTTCAAAATCTATTTCACCGCTAAAGGGATCTTTGGTAGTTTCTGAGCGATATCCATACCACTTGATAATAACCTCGCCGGCATTGGTTTCCGTAATGCGGGGAGTTATCAGGCTCCTGATAGTATCACCAATCGGGTAAGGATTGATAACCCAGAGTTCTGGCGGCGGAGGAGGGGAAGCGCCCCTGAAATCCGGAACACCATCGCCTTGATAATAAACGGTATCTTCACGAATCTCTTCAATGTTGTCTACAAAGGTAGTTTCTACGCAAATGCGATATTTCCCTCGATACCCGTCACCATCGGTGTCTACGCCGGGATTATCGTAAATCATACCTGCCCATATGGAATTTAATCCAATTTTATCAAAGTTGAATGTATTATAATATTCTTCCGGAGCATATCGATTGAATACATTCTCATAGGCGTCACAATCTTTAAAGAATTCATCGCCCGAAACATAAGCGAATGTCAGAGGTAGAACCTCGCCGGGAGAAATATCGAAGGGGCCAAATGAAAGAAGATATCTGGTATCATACCCATCTGCAAAATTATCGGCTTGAGGTGCTCTTTCCAGCCAGCCATCAATAGTATTATCCTTGGCGCAGAATAGCTGATCGTAATCAAACTCTTCATGCATCATAATGTAATATTTATTTCGATCACCCATCGGTGTTCCAAGGAAACCGCCAAAATCTCTGAAGGGATCGAATTCGGTTCCCTCCCTACGCGGGCCAAAATCCAAAGGTGCCGAGCCATTGGATATCCACCAGTTAAAAGAATATTTTAGGGAATCCGATGGAGTTCTAACAACTCTCATACCGCTTACGTCATCGTAGCTGCCGCTGCTGAATGGACATATATCTTCGGCATTGCTATCGTCACGACCATTATTGTCGGAGATCCAGGCAATATTAACTGTATCAACCCACCCACAGCCAAAAGGAGAGTCTATATCCCGTTTAAAACCGCAGATATCATCAGTTGCATCATTAATTCCACCTCCAATGTTGCCGACATCACCGTCAACATACATGCCCATATAAAATTGATTAAGAACTCGATTGCCGATATTTTTTATCGACATATCAAATAAAACAAAATCCTCGGCATATGAATAGCTCCAGGCATAGCTGCGCTGATTCACTTCAATATTCAATGGGATATGTGGGCGACCATCAAATGGATCAGCGGCAACAAACGCCGGATTTGTGACAGTATCAGTATACATCATAATAAAATCTTCTTCGGAAATTGCATCCACATCGCTTGCATTGGAAAGAGATCTAAAAATAATATCACCGTCCGGGTGTGGATCCGGCCACATTTCCTGAGTCTGGAGCCAGCCATCGGCACCAACAGAAACGAGCGTGTCACGGCCGACAACGGCTCCTACCCAAAATGCTCCCTGGAATAGATAGTTGTTATATCCCGGATATGGAAAAACTCCGGAAGGCGCAATTATGGAAGGGTCACGGGGATCAGTAAAATTGCCGTTGCCTAATCCTAATTGGCCTGTATTAAAGACTGTCAGGCCGAGTTTGCCGACTCTGTGAACACCTAATGTGACATAAGGGTCTAATGCTATTCTGTTGGCCTGAATTTCATTCGCACTATAATCATAAAGCTCTCTTCCAACTGAGATATTGAAAATAAAGCCTATAAGAAGAGTACAAAAAACGGTAATTCCAATCAATCTGGTTTTTAACATACCATG
>CBFCZE010000066.1:0-15062 GCA_965602655.1 uncultured bacterium | reverse complement strand
TGTATCAATTGAGGAAAATCCCCCTGTTCCATTACCATAGTATATGTACCGGTGAGGCGCAATAACATCAATATAAGAATCATCATTAAAATACCCCATAGCGGCACAATTCAAATTAATATATTCATTCGTATGAGAATCCAATGTAAAAGTCCGATTCCCGTTATTTATGAAAATAAGGGTGCCATACATATATGGGCTTATAATATCAGGATATATATCATTATTTAAATTGCCAATTGTCAGAATACCCACATTAAAAGGATAAACAACCGGTGATTCAAATTTTGCTTTCCCCTTACCATACATAATATGTAAATGCTTATCGAATAAACCACTATATATGATATCCATATTTTGATCGCCGTCGATATCTGCAATTTTGATATCAAGAACGTCACCGACATGCGTCTTAATAATCTCAAAATCCAATCCATCAGCCGGATCGGAATCGCCTTCATTTTGTGCCATTGAAATTAGCGGGCTAAAAAATATCAGGCAAACTACTATCGCCGATATTGCGCCAAACTTTTGATTGAACATAACCCCTCCTTCGCAGCTATTATAGCCACCATTTTAGCTTCCCATTTTTTTCCCAATACGATATTCCTATAATTCCCCCGATGAATTATTATTATCCAATTAACGAACCAGATACAATTTTGTCAAATAATATATGAAAATAATCACAAATTTTGTGAATATTTCAAATAGATTAGGAATTGTTTTCTGAAGGATGCCCCAAAGGAATACTATCCGCCGATAGGGGCGCTGGCTTTTTCGAGATTCTTTAGCTGAGATTTTATCTTCTCTTCGAAATCGGCCAGATAGTTATCATCACATTGAGTCGAATCATCATACATCGATATTTTATTTAGTTCACCAAGAATTATCGAGATAGTGTCAACCGCCTCAATAATTATCTGCGATGATAGCCCGGCCGAACCGTTTTTATCAACTATCTCACCTTTGGTAATTCCGGCTTCTATTAATTCGGCTCGTCCCAGTATAGCCGAAATAGCATTATTAATATAGTGAGAGAAAGT
Organism: uncultured bacterium; assembly: GCA_965602655.1. GTDB lineage: Bacteria > Zixibacteria > MSB-5A5 > GN15 > PGXB01 > JAAERC01. The sequence goes on along the minus strand of CBFCZE010000066.1, from coordinate 14,016 downwards.
CGATGATAAGGCATTCAGCGATTCCAACGCCGCCTTTTTAACCTGATCCCGATTAATCTGCTGTTTCATAGTCCGATTTTCACGAAGCAGATTTTCGGTGGCAATATACTGTTTGAAAAGAAGTTGATTGGCCTGAAGGAAAAGCTCTTCGAGACTGCCGATTTCAATTTCGAGATATCCCGACTCTTTTATCACTTCGCTGACAAGATTTTCGCAAATTTTAGCTAATTGCTCCTGGGAGATACCAAGACTGGCGGCAATTACGTCTCTGTTCTCAAGGTCCTTGGATTCCGGCGGCGGCATACTATAAACTCTGAAGCGCGATATCTGATTTCCCAGATTTAAAATTAAATTCAGTTTCTTATTGGATGATAATTCGCCATGGTCAACCATCTCATGATGGGCACCAATCGCCTCGCCCAACCCTTTGGGGATACCCCATTGATCCAACAGAAACTGACCGGCTTTGGCATGATCGGTCCCCCAGGTTCGTTGCTCCACCTGTTCCTGTTTCTCTCCGGATTCAACCAGCCTCCAAATACGCTTAAACTCTTCGGGAAACGATGATTCAAGAATCAGAACCCCGATATCGTGCAGCAGACCGGCAACAAATGCCTCCTCGGGTGAATTATAACCTATTTTCTCGGCAATCATCCGTGAAGCGATAGCAACCTCAAGCGAATGGCGCCAAAATTTTTTCCTGTTAATCAAAGAGTCGATTTTATTAGTAAGATCATAGACCGATGTCGATAAGGCAAGAGCCGTAACGCTTCTGATACCCAAAGTCATTACAGCCTGTTTTATCGAGATCACTTCTCTGGCCATGCCGCAAAATGGTGAATTGACAACCCTGAGCAGTTTTGCCGTCAAGGCTGGATCCTTCATTATAACATTAGCCAGATCGTCTGCCGATGAGTTATCATTAGACGAAACTTTCAGAACCTGAGCCAATACCTGAGGCAGAGACGATAACTCTTTATGCTCGGAGAGAATTTTATAGAAAATTTCCTGGCTTTTGTCCATATTTGCACTCATACAACATAATATCGACTTCTTTTTACGTAAATTTAGAGGTGACTATTTGCTCAATTTTCTTTCGAGACGAATCATTCTTTTGGTCAAATCGTCCCTGTCGTATCGCCTTGCGGGACATATCTTTTGAGCTTTTTGGGCGTAGTCCAATGCGGCCGTATAATTTTTTTCCCGATGTTCATAATATTTGGCCAGCTCGATTAAGGCCAAAAATTTCTGCGCATTTGATTTCCCGGCTATATCGGTCCAGATACTTACCGCTTCACCAAAGCGACCGGTTCTCTTACAGGCCAGAGATTGCATGAACAGTATATCGTACCTATTATTATCCGAGATTATCTGCCGGCAATCGGTCAACGTCTGACAGACTTTATCATGTTCCTTGCGTTTTTCAAATATTCTGGCTACAGAATATATATCATCGGCATCGGTTAACCTGTCAGCAGGATTTTCCTGAGCTGGCGCAATATGATACATCAGAAAATATAATGAGACGATATCGTTTAGATTATGTTCCACAACCTGACCCAACAATTCCGTTCCCATACTATTGAGCCAGTTAAAATAGACAGCCGGAACCAGCTCGCCGGGCACATCGTCAAAGCGCTGAAAATCAAGTATATTCCTTTCAATATTGGAAAGGGTACAACTTCGCAGACGACGACGGTACAGCCTTCGCGCCGAATGTAAAAGATCTATATGCCCGGAAAATTTTAGATTCCGTTCCACCCGGTTTATTATCATCCGATCGACCAGAATCGGCATATCAAATGATTTCCCGTTATAACTGACAACAATTGTATCTTCGGTAATCTCTTCCCTGACCGCTTCCAGCATCGCCGCTTCATCGGGATAATCGGGCAGAAAATATTGCCGTACCTGAAACGAATCACCAATCACGGAACCGAAACCGATAAGAAACGGCACTGTTCCCGATCCTCCCAATCCGGTTGTTTCTATATCAAAAAAGAGAAGTTTCTCCGGGTCGACGGATTCCTGACCGCCATTTCGCTCAAAGTGAGAATATCGGCAGGGCGCAAATTCCTTAAGCTGATTGATAGTCAGGTTTCCATGTTTATATTCTGAGTTAAAATTTGATTCTATCTTAAGAAATGTACCGCTCGTTAAATCGCAGATTTCACCGCCCAGTAATTTCTGTGCTATTCGATAGCGATTATATTCGGTTTCCTCTTTCTCTTCTGTTTCCTTTTTCCCGGATGAGCCAAAATGCCTATCCAGCTTTGAAAGTTTATCGCGAAGCATATTTTTTCAGGGTCTTATCTATATAAAATAATACCATCGGATCAGATTCGGTTTCTTTGAGCAGTTCCACCAGTCCGCAGGCAAGCGATGAGTTACTCCGGAATATAGCCTTCACGGCCAACGCCCGGCGGGCCGGATTTTCCGCTTCCAATTGACGGCCCACGCCTATCGCGGCCAGATCGCCCCCGATATTTCCCAGCGTACTGCATCCCAAATCACCAACCATGCCGTTATCCGAATCGAGCGAATCAATTATCGGCTTAACTGATTTTTTGCCGATCTTAACCAAAGCTTCTGCGGCACACATTCGGGGACCATAAAAATCATCGCCCAGCATATGCACCAGCTTTTCAATGGCCGTATCGGTAAGAAGTCTGCCGGCGGCAACGGCGGCCGATTTCCGAACCGTCTCAACCGAATCGGACAGCAATTGCGTTACGGTTTCGTCGGCAAGTTTATCACCGATTTTGCCCAGCGCTCCGGCGCAACCGGAACGGACCTGCCATCTTTCGTGCGGGGCCACATTTATCAAATCAGCGACGGCTGATGAATCCCCTATTTCTCCAAGAGAATAGCAGATTCGGCCCACCTGCCTGTAATCGTCAAGCAGAAGCGACTTTCTTAAATATGGAACCGCATCACGGCCTATCTTTTTTAGAATCTGTTCCACCGCTCTTTCTTCACGAGCGGTATTCGATTTAAAAAGCTCGATCAGCCGCGGAACCGCCTCAGCACCCATCGCGGCTATCGAATCTTTAGCCGGTTCCACCATATCGCGATATTTTAACTCGGCCGATGAGGCGATTACAAAAATCGAGTCAATTCTTTTCTCAAACGGCGTGACGGCATCATCGACAGCAGGTGCAGCCTGACCAAAAATGACAAGAATTACGAAATTTATAAAAATAATAAAAATATCTTTTCTTTTAATCATGTTAATCATTTCGTTTTAGCCTCGCTTGAATCAGACTCGACAATAAACTCCCAGTCAAATCCGCCGCCCCATTTGGAATCGGTTGTCCAGTAGGAATTATCCAAACCATTGCCGTCATATATATCTTTACCGCTCAAATCAAGAAAAAGCCCAATCGAACCAAAATCCCGCCGGGGGTTGCCATACCCTTGAGTATTACCTGTCTTTCTGACATAGAAAGTATCATCGCCCCGGCTGTCAATCAAAATCCCAAAGCCATTAGCCGATCCGGCTCCCTGTGATAGATCGTCAGCCTGATAAATATCATTCCCGTGCCTGTCAAGCAGGATACCACATGCGTAATCATGCCCGACCCCCTGCATCAGTCCTTTGCCTCGGTAAAAATCTTTGCCGTACTCATCAATTATTATCCCCAGCCCCATATGCGCGGCACTGCCCTGCGCATATTGATATGACAGATATTGATCATTACCGCTATAATCATAAATAAATCCCAGGGCATACCACCAGCCGCACCCCTGCGCCACCATATCGGAGTAATAATTATCATTACCGTCCAGATCTACTATACCCCCAATTCCGCCGGACACAAAAAGCATCAAACCACCGCCATATCCCTGAGATATCGAGAGGTAATGATCGTCATAATGTATAATTGCCTTATACTTCCCGCCGGCCATATAATTATCATTCCCGGCCAAATCGGCAATCAGGCCGAATCCTTCCATCAATGCAAATCCCTGGGCATTTACCGCCGCCGAGTAAACATCATTACCACCCCGATCAAAAATCATACCGATACCACCGGTTGCCGCCCCCTGTGTATGCGTATCGCCGTTGTACCTGTCGGTTCCGGTCTTATCATAAAGCAGACCGAACCCAAAATAACCGGAGCCGCACGAAAAATTCCCGCCATTGTATGTATCGTTACCATCCATATCATATAGCAGGCCAACCGAGAAACATCCCGAACCGATGGTAAAATCGGTCTCTGAGACATAGACATCATCGCCCGACAGATCGATAATAATAGTACTGTGCGGTTTTTCCGGATCGTATTCAAGCTGATAAAAATCGTCACCGCCAAAATCGATTATAAAATGATAGTCTCCCCGGTACCGGTCATTACCGGGACCGCCGATTGCCCAGCCTTTTTGCAATCCCAGATATCTGGCCAGTCCGGTTCTTTCTGGTCGTGTTATTGTATCCGAGAGGATTTCTTTAACATTAAACTCTCCGGATTCAATATCGGCCAGAAGCAGTTTTATCTCCCGGTAAACCATCTCGGATGTTTTCCGACCGGCATCGAGAAGAAAATCTTTCCTGATTTTATATGCAAACTGTTTGAAATGTTCGATGTAACCTTCCTCGGCCTTCTGGATCGAATCGATTACCTCGGCTGTTCGGCTCTCGTCGGCAGTATCCTCAAAAATGATTTCCTTAAATTCATGAATTAAAAATTTCTGCTCATCTTTGCTAAGCAGAGCCAGCGTACTGTCAACCGATGCCGGTAGATGATAGTACAGGTCATCGTTAATCATCGAAAGCAGACGGTTAAAATTAATCGAATTGTAAAAGGTGGTAAAATTATCCGAATCGCCGCCGCCATCCTGTTGTACCGCATATTCCCTCTTCTCCTGAATAATCCGGCGAAGATTATCAAAGGCGGCATTGATTACTCTTTCGGGATCGCTATCCCGGCACTTTTCGGCTATTTTTTCAGTAAATTCAATTATTCCATACGGATTTGCTGTCAAATCAGATATTACAGCCAGACGAAGACTGTCAATCTCGGCATAATCTTCCCGAAATGTCAGATCGATCGGCTTCAAATTCAGAAGCCGCATCAAATGCGCCATTCCCTTTTGTTCATAATCTGAATCAGAAACGGATTGAGCCGGAATATTTGCCGCAAAAGCCGCAACAAACAAGAAAGCGATTAGATTCGAAAGATATTTCATAGATTAAATATGAGTTCCGCAGATGTCGGGGTCAATAACTTTTTCAGAATATAAAAATCCCGCCTGCTTCTTTTTATTTCTTTTTGGTGAGCACCCAGATCCAGAGCGACAGAAATGGATAGATATATTTGAGCAATTTCCCGGATGACTTTGCTTTTGAGTGTTTTGGATAAAGATTATCCGGTACCTGAAAAGCCAGCGGATTTTGCCTGACAAGCCCGACATAATCATGTCGCCAGAAATTGTCAATAAGTTTTCTCAGTTTGGAAAGTGTCAAAAGTTTGTAATTGTATTTTCCTTTTCGGCCGGAAAGTTTCAACAATATCTCTGATAACCATCGCGGCACCCAGGCCAAAAACGGAATTGAAAAATGTCTTTCGACCAACGACAATTTGTTATAGGCGCTGAAATAACAGAATCCTTCATACTTCAAGACACGATAGATCTCATACATCAACTTTTCAGGATTATCCACTCTACTGTAAAAACGGTCGCAGATAATAACATCAATAGTCAAATCATCAATTGATAGATTTCCATCCTCACAACAGATATACTTGATATTGTTGTGATCGCTCATCCTTTGGTTCATTCTCAAAACCGATTTATCAATATCAAGGGCAATTATTTCTTTAAAATTACGAGCCAGACATTCGGTAATAATATTATCGGCGGCGCCAAGATACAGGCAGTTAAGATTCTCCACCTCACGATGTGAAAAGTGACGGCAAACCGCCATTATTTGATTCGCCTCTTTTTCCGCAATCGTACCATCAAAAATAATCGTGGAGCGATTAACTTTCCGCTCAGTTTTATAATGTTTTACCGGTGAGGCGACAATATTCATGATTCCCCTGTATCAGATTTTGAGAAACCTTTAATTTCTGGTTGAGATTTTAGCAATATCTATTGTTTAAGACTGTTGTCAGATACCGCTATCTCCTCCCTGTTTTTCAGTTCATACTCAAGACGACGGCTCAGTTCCATTATGGCTGGATCATCGGAGTCAATTTCCAGAGCATCCGATATCAACTTGAGTGCTTTTTTGTATCGCCCGTCTCGAGCCAGTCCGTCGGCAAGTCGGACCCTGATTTCGGTACTTGCCTGATCTACTGTTAATGCCCGGTTATATAATCTCCAGGCCGTAACATTATTACCCCTTTGTTCATAATATTGACCGGCATTGAAAAGCCACCGACCCAATATTTTAATAGCCGTTGGATCATTGCATTTATTGGCAATAACCTGTTCGGCCATTTTCAGATGAAAACGATAAGCATAAATATCCCTTTTCCCTTGCTTGTAAGCCGGGACGTACTTAAACATCACACCAGCCGGTTTTACATTTTTAAAATCAATGCCGTCAATTCCAAGTTGGACATAGATATCTCGATAAGGCATATTTAAACGGCAAAAATTGCGAATTTGGTTTTTCAATTGCTCAACCGGCGCCGTTTTGAAACCCTTGGGAAATATAAGCCATGGATATATCTCCATTACCTGCCTGCGGTAATCTAAGCTGCCTAAAGCTTCAGATGATAAAATAGATATTTTCCCTTTGTCCGATTCTCGAGAAGCATAGTACATCAAAGGCTGAAAGAGATTTTTATTCTCAACAATAACCAGCGAACCGTCAGGTATACCTTTTAATATCTGTTCACTGATAAATTTCGGGGCGTTAAACTCAGACTTATTGGCAATATCATAATTGTCGTCAGCAGCAGCATATATAAGAGGCAAAAAACATAATGTTACATAAAGTGAAGAAGGCGCGGCCTGTAATTTCAATCGAACCAGGTATAACAGTCCGACGGTCATCACCATTAAGATTAATCCAATCAATATGGCCGGATAACTTATCATCTCATAATTTCGTATATCGAATTTACCGAACCATACCAGCCAGATTAGCGATCCACCGATTGCCAACGGGAAAAACGGAAAGATTCGCTTCGAAGCCTTAAATGTTCCCCATAATCCAAATAAAATCAGACCAATTGAAAGCCAGCTAATTTCTCCTGTAATTAAAAAGAAAATCTTTTTCAGTCTTAATAAATACTCACCAAACAAATCATTCTTCGGTATTGTTTCCAAATTGGAAAATATCGACAAGCTTTCCAAAAGTCCATTTTGACTTCCGCTTGACGCTGAATTCTGGATTGCTTCAAGCGACGAATGAACCGGCAAATAAAAATAAACGGATAACGAAACAGCAAAGAATATTAATATTGATACTATTACAAATAATTTTAAATGCGTATCAAAAAATTGTCTCATTATTAAATATAGAAATGCCGGAATCAGGGCCAATGACACAATCGGTTGACAGGCAAATGTCAGAGCATAGAGCCATATCCCAAGAAAGAAATATTTCAGATTATCCGTTCGACTACCCTCAATAGCAAAGAAAATTGCCCCCATCGTCAGCGCCAGAAATAGAGAATAGACCCCGGCATGAACGGCCGTCAACCAGACCGGAAGAGTCAGGGCATATAGGGCCGATACGGCCAGCGATGGAATCGATGTCAACGTGGCGCCTGATATTGTTTTAATATCAATCGGTTGTCCTATCTGCTCGAGATCCGGATTGGTCTCAGCCAGCTTTTGATAACCGGGCAGATATTTGAAGTTTTTCATAAAGACATTTATATTTGAGAGTTTTCTTACTATCAGATAAAACATCAAAACCGAAAGGCTTGAGAAAAAAGCCGAAAACAGATTTAATAAAAACGCCTGTGAAAATCCCGGAATAAGACTTATAATGGCAATCAGAAATGAATATAGAGGAGATGCCGCTGGCGTTTCCGGGCCAAAAATCATACTGCCAGTTAAATGCACCGTATGGCTGCCCCATAATGGAGATAGCGCCATTGTTTTTATATATAAACCGAAAGCACCAAAAAATATGATAAGCGGCGGCGCCCAGTCCGAAACAAGTTTTATTTTAGTCGGGCGAAAGTAACTATAATCTATATCATGTTTTACCATAATTTATTCGCTTCTATTACTCCCATTCATTTAAGGGATAATAATTTATAGCATTCCTTATTCTAATAACTTCGGCATTTTTAATGAAAATCTGAAATATTCGCTTCCGATAATTGAAGGCCCAAAGAAATAACTTGGAACCAAATTCAAATTGTTGCTGAATTGGGCATAGTCAAAAAAAAGGCGGCTCTTCTGAGCCGCCTTCGATAAATCGCTAGAAGCTATCTCGTTAGAGTATAGCGTCATCATTGGTGCACTGGAGCACACCATCCTGGTCAATCTGCCAGACGTCTTGGGCGATGTCATCATCCAGCCCGGTGGCCGTTGCTGTTACGGTCAAAGCGGCGCCGGTGGCAACAGTAATGTTATACAGATACTTGGCTCCATCCGGAATCTCAATGCCTACGGTAGCAAAGTTGCTCTGGTTGGCCGGAAGTGAATCGGCAGTAATACCCTGGCCCCAATAGGTACTGTTGGCCTGACGATAGGTTCTCTCCATGGTGTAAATCTGCTTTAAAATTTGCTTGCACTCTGACTGTTTTGATTTGGTGGTGGCAGTCATAAACCGCGGAATGGCCAAAGCGGCCAAAATACCAATGATTACGACCACGATCATTAACTCGATAAGGGTGAAACCCTTCTGACGATTGTGGAATTTGCTGAACATAAGTCCTCCTGCGTTTAGTTAACGGTTCGCTTTACTTTCTGGGAGAGATTATTGCAAACCGGCTGCCGTAACCGCCAAATAAAAAAAATAGCAAGTATGGGATTTTATAAATTCGTGAATAACATCACATAATAGCGACATTTTTTTCGTCTATGTGGTTTTCGTCCAATAGGTTTGGGAACTTCCCCACACTCCGGTTTCTGGTCTTTTGCGATGAATATTGCATTTTGCATAACTTTGAATTTTAAATTTGAGTTGAATATTATAAAAATTATTCATTGTTGGAATAATTATGGAATAAAAAGACGGCCAACCAATTGACCGCCTTCGATTAACATAAAATAAACAGCCTATTACAGAACAACGTCATCACTGGCACAGGTTAGCACCCCATCCTGGTCAATCTGCCAGATATCAGGTGCAATATCATCGTCAAGCCCTGTCGCAGTAGCCGTCATTGTCAAATTGGTACCTGTGGCCACTGTTATGCCAAACTGATATCTGGCACCATCCGGTACTTCAACTCCTATCGTAGCAAAATTATTCTTATTGGCCGCAAGAGAGTCCGCGGTGAGACCCTGACCCCAATAGGAATCATTGGCCTGACGATAAGCCCTCTCCATTGTAAACATCTGTTTCAGAATAGCTTTCGCCTCAGCCTGCTTTGATTTAATTGTCATCGGCATAAATCGAGGGACTGCCAGGGCGGCCAAAATTCCGATAATAACCACTACAATCATCAACTCAATTAATGTAAATCCGCTTTTAGATTTAAACTTTTTCATCGAAACCTCCCTATAAAAAATATTCATTTACTTTAAATCGTGGCAATTACCATTCCCCCTTGGCATTATTTCCGTCTTTTGTATTCTATTTGCCGTCATAGTGCATTTATTGATCAAATCATACTATCTTTTTTCAATCTAATTAATTATTCCGACATTTCAGAATCATTACCCTGCAGTTTGTATCGCTCCAATTTTCTATATAATGTGGAATTATCAATTCCAAGTACCTTGGCCGCTTTAGCCTTTTTTCCCTTTGATTGACTCATTACAAAGTAAATATATGCCTTCTCAATTGATTCCAGTGTAGGCGTCTCCGGTTGATCATCAGAGACAATTGCCTTACCTTTATATTCGGTGATTTTTGACGGAAAATCGTCTAGCGTAATGGTGTTTGAGCGGGAAAGCAAGATCGCTCGCTCTATAATATTTTCCAATTCTCTCACATTTCCGGGCCAGTTGTATTTAAGAAAAGCTCCCATAACATCCGGCGCAATCTCTTTCGGCTCAGAGTTTATTCTGCTACAGTATTTATTGATAAAATGATCAACCAATATGGCAATATCATCAACACGATTGCGAAGCGGCGGTATATGAATGGGGATAACATTTAATCGGTAGAAAAGATCCGAACGGAAGCTCTCGGTCTTGGCGGCCGCTTCCAGATCAGCATTGGTGGCCGCAATCAAACGAATATCCACCTTAATCGGTCTGGTATCACCCACCGGCGTTATCACCTTATCTTCAAGCACTCTTAATAGCTTAACCTGGATAGCCAGCGAAGTATTGCCAACCTCATCAAGAAAGAATGTGCCGCCATCGGCGATCTTGAAAAGCCCTTCTTTATCTTTAACAGCACCGGTAAAAGCACCCTTTTTATATCCAAACAGCTCGGATTCCAGCAAATTTTCCGGTAAGGCGGCACAGTTAATAGTTACAAAGGGCCCTCGTGATCTATCTGAGGCCGCATGAATAGCGCGTACAATAAGATCCTTACCGGTCCCCGACTCACCTCTGATAAGAACCGTGGAATCTGTACCGGCAACGCGCCCGGCCAATTTTTTTAGTTTTATAATTTCGTCAGACTGCCCGATAAAATTATCAAACGAGGAATCTTCAACCAGTTGTTTTTTAAGTTGTTTGTTTTCGCTTTTTAGTTTTATGCGACTTAGCGATTTTTCAATAACAAGTTTGATCTCATCAACTTTGAACGGTTTGGTAATATAATCCAGGGCCCCCTGCTTCATTGCTTCGATAGCTGTATCGACCGACGCAAAAGCGGTCATGACAATAAAATCAGGCGCTTCGTTCTCTTTTTTTACTTCTTTTAGAAGTTCCAGCCCTGACATCTCCGGCATCATTAAATCGGCAATTATCAGATCATAGGAATTGGAGCCGGAAAGCTCAATAGCCGTCTTACCACAATCGGCCTTATCGACTTTGTACCCTTCTCTGGTCAGCATAATTTCCATGAAATCACACATAGATTGTTCATCATCGACAACCAGAATCTTTCCGGGCATAGATATTCCTTCTGGGCTTCAAATATCACATATAACCTATCATTTCCTTATTCGACATAAATGACGTAGTATCAACGACAATTGCCCTCATTGTTCAGATATTAAACAGTCAAACATCTTGTTTTTAGACGAGCATCGTATTTAATTGGAAGAGTTGTTCTGGATAAAGAATGAAATAAAAACCGGAGGATATGGATAGTCATGAGCGATAAATATTCACCCCGCGAACGAATCGAAATAATAATAAAGGGTGAAAAGCCGGACCGTTTCGCCACTTCACTCTGGCGGCACTTTTTCCATCTGGAATCATCGGCCGAAAAAATGGCCGGGGCGATGATTGAGTATCAAAATCGTTATGACTGGGACTTTATGAAGATAAATCCCCGGGCCAGTTTTCATACCGAGGATTGGGGCAATCAATTTGAATGGTCAACCGATGAGTATGCCAAACACAAACATACCAAATATGCCGTCAACAGCCCTGAGGATTGGGATAAAATCGAAATTCTGCCGACAACGGCGCCGGTCCTTACCGAGCATCTGAAAGCGATAAGTCTTATCCGAAAAAAATGCGGTCCCGATTTGCCGATTTTGATGACCGTCTTCAATCCGGTTGGTATTGCTCGTCGGCTGGTGGACGACAGAGATAAATTTTTTGAGCAGTTAAAAACTTTTCCCGAAAAAGTAACCGGGGCAATCGAGCGAATTACCAAAACGTTCGAAAGTTATGCGGCCGAAATCCGTAACGCCGGAGCCGATGGTCTCTTCTTTGCCACCCTCGATATCGCCTGCGCCGAAGCCATACCATACGAACAGTACAACAGTTTGTGCCGGCCGTATGATTTGAGAATCCTCAGGGCCGCCGGCAATAACGCCCTCAACCTTTTGCATGTATGCGCCGACAACAACTATCTCAAAGAGCTCTCCGATTATCCGGTCAGCCTTGTCAACTGGAACTCGTCCGACCCGACCAACGTCAATCTTGAAGATAGCTTCAACTTTCTGGGTGACAAAACGGCTGTCGGGGGATTGGACCATACCGGCTGGCTTTTATACGGCAGTCCGGCCGAAGTCAGACAGGAGATGAATAAAATCAAGGAACGGATGGCCGGGAAACGATTTATATTCGGTCCCGGATGCACCATCGATGCCCGGATTCCGCATGAAAATATAAAAGCGGTCAGGGAAAACCTGTAAGGTGCTGCGAGCCGTTTATAAATTGACAAAGATTTTTGAATCCGGCATATTGCGCCCGGATTATATATAGGAGGTAAACGGATGTTTGTTGGTTTTATGCTTTTAATTATTGGGGCGCTCATGGTTCTTTCACGGGCCAATATTATTCCCGGCGACGCCTGGGATTATATTCTGCCGATTGCCCTGATTGCCTTTGGCGCCAAGATGATTGTTGATCATAAGAAAGAAAAAAAATAAAAAATAAAAAATCTGAATGACCGATAATCAAGAAATCTCGATAACTTTTAAACCGTCCGGTTCCGGTCTGGAAAAGTTTTTCGGGAGACTGGAAGCCGTGGTCATCGATATCGTCTGGGAGAATGCCCCGGTAACCATCAAGCGTGTTCTCTATTTTCTCGGCAAAGAACGTATCTATGCCTATACAACCGTGATGACCGTAATGAATCGGCTGGTCAAAAAGAACATTCTCAAGCGTACCAAAGAGAGTCATTCGTTTGTTTACACTCCATTAATCGGTAAGGACGAATTTCTAAAACTGGCCACAGAATCGATTGTCGACAGTTTGTATGCCGATTACCGCGCAATCACCTCCCGGGCAATAAGCCAAGTTAAAAAAACGAAAAAGAGGTAGGTCGAAATCCCAGAAAAGTGGTTTCGACAATTTTCTTGTGCCCGGTTAATCTTCAGACTGACCGGGGAGATCAGGAACCGTGCGCTCCTGACGATTTTATTCTAATCCTTTATACAGCGGATTGACATACCAGCATTCTTATCCCGAGTAGAGCTGACGGTCGCAGCGCTCGAGAATTGCAGTAGTGTGTACCGTCCTTCCATAAAATCCGTCTCGGTAGCGGACCAAAAGTAGGCGCAATTTCTTATATCTTGGTATGCCCCGGCGTAACAAACACCGGCAGGACGACCGGTAAATCGGGATTCGTTGGTGGCACCGGCATTTGGAGGTGCCCATAAAATAGTTCCCTCTTCTTTCATTTTTCCGCCGGCAACCGAGCTGCCACACATATAATCAATTAATGTTTGCCATTCCGCAAGGGTTGGTACATGCCATCCCGCAGGAGCAATGTTTCGGCTATCATCGACAGCATACCAATTATACAATAGTCCATAATTATCAATATAATCGGGGCTATAGTTATCAAATTCGATAAATGCCCCGGTAGAAAGACCTGACCATTCTCCAGGGCTTAATGGATCTACTTCATAAATCGGGTCGCCATTGCGGTAGTGGGTAACTTTTAGATTTTCAGCCATCCAAACCTGACTGCCAATAGTTACGGATTCGTAAATATTGCCGCTAATATCGATTACTCCATCACAAATCGGCTCCGCTCCGGATTTATACTTGAAGTTAATCAAGTGGACAATATCAAGAATGTTTACATTGTTGTCGAGGTTAAGATCTCCGCATTCGCCCCCAAGTGATGTCACCGCTGTAACCATCATAGCCATGCATAATAATGCAATTAACAGATGTCTCATAGGATTTCTCCCCTTGTTTAGAATTAATAGATTTTGCATTACACTCTCCGGTTATAGATATAACATTGAGTTTTGTATGCTCAATTTATTTGATGTTGGGCCCGGTGCCTAAACCCGCATAAATATACGTCTTTTTGCCAAAATGTCAATCTTTAGCTTGGTGCCCCTC